>CATWCG010000178.1:0-4521 GCA_958349165.1 uncultured Actinomyces sp.
CGAAGGGGTGGTCGTCGCGCTCGACGCGGATCGTGCGGTTCGACAGGGGAGAGGGCGCATCCTTGTCGTTGCGGCCGTAGTGCAGGGCCGCCATCGCGGCGGCGAGCATGCCGATGACGCCGAAGAGGTAGGCGATCGAATACCCGACGGTCGCTCGGGCGGGGTCGCCGCTGGCTTCGCCGGCCGCGGCGAGCGCCGGGGTGTTCGTGACGGCACCGGCGAAGGTACCGGCGATGAGGGGAACGTCCATGCCCAGGGCCTTGCCGACGTACAGGCCGAGCGTGGCGGCGATGCCGTAGAAAGCCACCATCGTCAGGATCGGGCCGACGGCGGTCTTGAGGTTATGGAAGAAGGACGCGCCGGAGTTAATGCCGATCGCGAAGGTAAAGAGCGTCAGACCGAGCGTTCCCAGCTGAGGGGTGACGCGCAATTCAATGTTGTAGGACTGCGCCCAGGCAGCCATGACGATGGCGAAAAAGAGAACGGCAGCGGCTCCCAAGCCGATGCCCTTGATCGTGACCTTGCCGAAGGCCATGCCGATGCCGATGAGGAGGAACAGGAACAGCACGGGCTGCTCTTCCAGTACCCCAAAGATCGTTTCCACGATGAAATCTCCGTGTAGTGAATTGTCGATGTGTGCTATGAGTCAATTTAACCAGTTTCTAGTGCTGTGTATCTCAGTCCATCGTCCTAGATGGCGTGAGGGGCCTAATGGTCCGCACAATGAGATGGTCAGGAGCGCCTCGCGCAGGCGAGTTACGGTATTGACATGCTCAACGTTCGTGAGATTGGAATCCTCGCCCTGGTCATCGTACCCGGGCGTGCGATGCCTGCCGCGTAACGAGAGGATGGATCGCACGCCTTTCCCCCGCATCCGCGCTGTTTGGCCGGACTTGACGGGGTTTTTTCTTTGAGACGGTCCCAACGATTGAGAGGACGACTGGTGAGCGACACGAGCACCACCACCCGTATGACTGGAGCCGAGGCTATCGTGGCGAGCCTCGAGGCCCTGGGCGTGACCGACGTGTTCGGCATGCCCGGCGGCGCAATTCTGCCGACCTACGACCCGCTGATGGCGTCGACGGCAATTCGTCACATTTTGGTTCGACATGAGCAGGGTGCGGGCCACGCTGCCGAAGGCTACGCGCTTGCCACCGGCAAGGTTGGCTGCGCGCTCGTCACCTCAGGCCCCGGCGCGACGAACGTGCTGACCGCCCTGGGTGACGCCTGCATGGACTCCGTGCCGATCGTCGTCATCTCGGGCCAGGTCGGCGCCTCCCTGATCGGCACCGACGCATTCCAGGAAGCCGACGTCGTGGGTGCGTCGATGCCCATCACGAAGCACTCCTTCCTGGTGACGGATCCGCAGGACATCCCGGTGCGCCTCGCCGAGGCCTTCCACCTGGCCGGCACGGGCCGCCCCGGCCCGGTCCTCGTGGATATCACCAAGTCCGCCCAGGTCTCGCAGATGGACTTCTCCTGGCCCCCGGCCCTGGACCTGCCCGGCTACAAGGTGGCCGACCGCCCGAATATGAAGCAGGTGCGAGCCGCGGCCCGCGCGATCGTGGACGCCCAGGCCCCCGTTCTCTACGTCGGTGGCGGTGTGATCCGCGGCGGCGCGACCGAGGCCCTGTCCGCCCTGGTCGAGGCCACCAACGCCCCCGTGGTCACTACGCTGACGGCGCGCGGCGCCTTCCCCGACTCCGACCGCCACAACCTGGGCATGCCCGGCATGCACGGCACTGTTGCCGCCGTCGGCGCCCTGCAGCGTGCGGACCTGATCGTCGCCCTTGGCGCCCGATTCGATGACCGTGTGACCGGCCGCCTCGACTCCTTCGCGCCGCGCGCGACCGTCGTCCACATCGACATCGACGCCGCGGAGATCTCCAAGAACCGACACGCCGACATCCCGATCGTCGCGGACCTGAAGACCGCCCTGCCGATCCTGACCGACGAGATCGCCCAGGCCTCGTCCGACGGAAAGGCCGACATCTCCGGATGGTGGCGCTACCTGGACCGACTGCGCACCAAGTACCCGATCGGGTGGGCGGAACCCGACGACGGCATGATGGCGCCCCAGGAAGTCATCAAGAAGCTCTCCGACAAGGTCGGCCCCGACGCCGTCTACGTGACGGGCGTGGGGCAGCACCAGATGTGGGCATCGCAGTTCATCACGCTGGACAACCCGCGCAGCTTCATCTCCTCGTGCGGCTCGGGCACGATGGGCTACTGCATCCCTGCGGCCATGGGCGCGCAGGTCGGCGTCCCCGACAAGGTCGTGTGGGCGATCGACGGCGACGGCTCCTTCCAGATGACCAACCAGGAGCTGGCCACCTGCACGATCAACAACATCCCGATCAAGGTCGCCCTCATTAACAACTCGGTGCTGGGCATGGTTCGCCAGTGGCAGTCACTGTTCTTCGGCAAGCGCTACTCCAACACGACGCTCAACCCCGTCGAGGGAGAGCAGATCCCCAACTTCGAGATGCTGGCGCAGGCCTACGGAATGGCCGCGCGCACGGTGCGCTCCATCGACGAGGTGGACGCGGCCATCGACTGGGCCATGTCGATCAACGACCGTCCCGTCCTCATTGACTTCCGCGTGTCCAAGGACTCGATGGTCTGGCCGATGGTCGCCGCGGGCGTCTCCAACGATGAAATTCGTTACGCCAAGGGCATGGCGCCCGACTGGGAGGTGGAAGACTGATGATGAATCGTCACACTCTGGCCGTGTTGGTCGAAAACAAGCCCGGCGTGCTCACCCGCGTCGCCGCGCTTTTCGCCCGCCGCGCCTTTAACATCAAGTCGCTGACCGTGGGGGAGACCGAGCACCCCGAGATCTCCCGCATGACCATCATCGTGGACGCAGACTCCGCGCCCATCGAGCAGGTCGTGAAGCAACTCAACAAGCTCATCAACGTCCTCAAGGTCGTCGAGCTCGAACCCGAAGACTCCGTCGAACGGCGCCTGCTGCTCATGAAGGTCCAGGCCGACGAAACCCGTCGCACCTCGGTCCTGCAGATCGTGGATCTCTTCCGCGCGCACGTCGTCGACGTTCAACCCGAGTCGGTCGTCATCGAATCGATCGGCTCCCTACCCAAGCTGGAGGCGCTGCTGCGGGCCCTGGAGCCCTACGGCGTCACCGAACTCGTCCAGTCGGGCGCCGTGGCCATCGGCCGCGGGTCGCGCTCGATCACGGATCAACTGAAGGAGAAATGAAAATGGCAGAAATCATCTACGACGACGGCGCAGACCTGTCGCTGATCCAGTCCAAGAAGGTCGCCATCATCGGTTACGGTTCGCAGGGTCACGCGCACGCGCTGAACCTGAAGGATTCCGGAGTTGACGTGGTCGTTGGCCTGCGCCCCGGTTCGTCCTCCTGGGCCAAGGCTGAGGCCGCCGGCCTGGAGGTCAAGGACGTGGCCGAGGCCGTCGCCGAGGGTGACGTTGTCTCCGTGCTGCTGCCCGACCAGGTCCAGCGCTACGTCTACGCCGAGCAGATTGCCCCCAACCTGAAGGAAGGCGCCGCCCTCCTCTTCGCGCACGGCTTCAACATCCGCTACGGCTACATCGAGGTCCCGGAGGGCCATGACGTCATCATGGTCGCCCCCAAGGGCCCGGGCCACAAGGTCCGCGAGACCTACGTGCAGGGCAAGGGCACCCCGGACGTCGTCGCCGTCGAGGTGGACGCCTCCGGCAAGGCCTGGGAGCTGGCTCTGTCCTACGCGAAGGGCATCGGCGGCACCCGCGCCGGCGTCATCAAGACGACCTTCACCGAGGAGACCGAGACCGACCTGTTCGGCGAGCAGGCCGTCCTGTGCGGTGGCGTCTCCCACCTGATCCAGGCTGGCTTTGAGACCCTGGTCGAGGCTGGCTACCAGCCCGAGATCGCCTACTTCGAGGTCTGCCACGAGATGAAGCAGATCGTCGACCTCATCAACGAGGGCGGCATCACGAAGCAGCGTTGGTCCTGCTCCGACACCGCCGAGTACGGCGACTACGTCTCCGGCCCGCGCGTCATTGGCGAGTCCTCCAAGGAGGCCATGAAGGCAGTCCTGGCCGACATTCAGGACGGCACCTTCGCCCGCAAGTTCATTGCGGACCAGGATAACGGCGCTCTCGAGTTCAAGGCGCTGCGCGCCGAGGAAGAGGCTCATCCGATCGAGAAGACCGGCCAGAAGCTGCGCAAGGCCTTCGGCTGGACTGACTCCGACGAGGACTACACCGAGGGCAGCGCCGCGCGCTGATCCCGCGCTCCCTGTCGGATAGACCCACGCCCCGGCCTCGTTCCCACGCATATGGGACGAGGTCGGGGCTCGTTTGTGCGCTCACGCGCGAGGGCGCGTCAGTGTCGGCGTCGTGCCCCCACGGCGATTCCGCCGAGGACGAGAGCGATGGCCGCGAGGGCCGACGCGTAAGCGCTCGCTCCCGTGCGCGCGAGCTGGGCGGCCGTGCGCGCGGAAGCAGCGGTGCCCGAGAGCGCGGCCGTCTGCTGGTTGTGCGCTGTTGCCTGAGTGGAAG
>CATWCG010000179.1:0-4519 GCA_958349165.1 uncultured Actinomyces sp.
GCAGGACATCGAGGACACCATTAACGCCCTGTGTGCCGGCGGCGCCGAAGCCATGACCGTCCAGGGCGTGCGCATCACCAACCGAACCGTCATCCGCTGCATCGGCAACGTCATCCTCGTCGACGGAACCAGCTACTCGCCGCCCTATGTGATTCAAGCAATCGGTGATCCTGACACCCTGCGCGCGACGGTTACCGCAAACCCACGTATGGTGAATTATCAGGCCTACGTGACAAAGTACGGCCTCGGGTGGGACATGCAGACCAAAGACTCCCTGAGCTTCGCACCCGCAACAACCTCGTTGACCGTCAACTACGCAACCGTGGAGGAATCGCATGGGTGAACACGTTGCCCGACCCACACCGACAAAGAAAAAGCGCTCCAACGTCTTCTGGAATATCGTCGGTGTCGTCGGCGAACTCCTCATCACCTTCGCGTTCGTCATCGGCCTCTTCTCCGTCTGGCAGCTCTACTGGACGACCTACCAAGTCTCCGGACAGGTCTCCCAGACCATCGCCTCGTACGAAGACAGCCACCAGCCCGCCAAGCGCACCCAGGGCGAAATCCGCACCGACGACCCGCCCGCCTTCGACCGCGAAGTCGGCGACGGCGAAGTCTACGGCATCATCCACGTGCCCACCTGGGACTGGATGAAAATCCCCCTCGCCGAAGGCACCACCTCCTACGTCCTCGACCAGGGCTGGGCCGGCCACTACGACATGACCACCCAGCCCGGCGGCGTCGGCAACTTCTCCGTCGCCGGCCACCGCCGCACCTACGGCAACAACTTCCGCTGGATCGACCGCCTCACCCAGGGCGACAAGGTCGTCGTGGAAGTCGACGACCGCTACCTCGTGTACTCCATGGTCTCCTCCGAGATCATCGACGCCACCGACCCCACCCAGATGCGCGTCGTCGCCCCCGTCATCGACGACGAATCCTGGTCCGAGGTCCCCACCGAACGCTGGATGACCATGACCACCTGCCACCCCGAATACGGCAACTGGCAGCGCTACATCGTCCACCTCAAGTTCGAATCCTGGACCCCCAAGGACACGGGCGTCCCCGCCGAACTCGTCGACGAACCCACGAACTGAAGGACCCCACATGTACGCATGGATCTTCCGCCACCTGCCCGGCCCCACCTGGTTCAAGGTCATCGAATCCCTGGCCCTCATCGGCGCGGCCGTCGCCGCCCTGTTCACCTGGGTCTACCCCTGGGTCCAGTCCTACCTGGAACTGGGACAGTCCTCCGTCGGCGGCGCCTGAACCGCTCACTCTGGGAAGGGACGAGGCCGGGGCCACCCCGGCCTCGTGCCGTATCCACGGGCGTTGGTCGGCTATCGCCGTCCGCGCCCGCGCGCCCGGAGAACGGACAGCGCCCGCGCGCCCGCTGGGGGAGCGCCCTACGATGGAGGCCGGAGAAGGGGCCACGGCCTCGTACATGAAAGGACCGGCAATGGCACGAATCCTCTGCGTCGACAACTACGACTCGTTCGTCTTCACGATCGTGGGCTACCTGCGTCACCTTGGTGCCGTCGTGGACGTGGTGCGCAACGACGTCGTGGATCCCGCGTGGTTCGAGGCCGGCTACGACGGCGTCCTCATCTCCCCCGGACCCGGCGACCCCAAGAGCGCCGGCGCCTCCCTGCAGACCATCGCCGACTGCGCTGAGCGCGGCATCCCGATGCTGGGCGTGTGCCTGGGCCACCAGGCCCTCGGCGAGCTCTTCGGCGCGACCGTCGGGCACGCACCCGAGCTCATGCACGGCAAAACCTCCGTCATCACGCACGACGGGCGCGGCGTATTCGAGGGCGTCCCCTCGCCGCTGACCGTCACCCGCTACCACTCCCTCACGATCGACCCCGCGACCACGCCCGACGAGCTCGAGGTCTCCGCGACCACCGAGTCCGGCATCATCATGGGCGTGCGCCACCGCTCGCTGCCCCTCGAGGGCGTCCAGTTCCACCCCGAGTCCGTCATGACCCAGTCCGGGCACCTCATGTTCGCCAACTGGCTGGCTGCCTGCGGCGACGCTGGCGCACGCGAGCGGGCCGTGTCCCTGAAGCCCGTCGTCGCGGAGCGTTTCACGCTGTAGGTTGCGCGGGGCGGGAGTTTCCTCCGCCTCGGCTCCTTCGCAGCGCTTGCGGTAGTAGGGCCGAGGGGCCCTCGTGGATAGGGAATGGCTTCGTGGATAGGTTACGAGCATCCGGATAGGTTACGCGTATGTGGATAGCTTATTAATCTATCCGGATGTCAATAACCTATCCACATCGTCACAACCTATCCGCGTCAGGGACCTGTTTTCCCGCCGCGCATGTTGGCCGCGCCCGCATGCAGTGAAGCCTGCGTCGCGTCGCAGCACAGCACCTGCCAACAGAGCTGGTTATCTGGCTCTTCGCATTGTGGGGTGTGGGGGTGGTGTTCGAAGCGTGCCGGGGGTCGTGGACAGTGTCGTGGGACGACGACCGAACACAGGAGTTCACCTTGGGCGCCTCATCAACCAAAACTCGCATGCAATTCGGGTACCCGAACTTTCTGCAGCGCCCGAAAACGTTGCAATTCCAACGGTGCGATTTCAACGTTTGAAATACGTGTGGGGGAATTGCATGCGACATTTCTGAGGAACCACAACATGAGACGCCACAAAGGCACCACGAAGTGCCCCAAGCAGAAGACAACGCAAGCCCAGAAGACCCCCACAACCCCGACAGCCGCCACAACCGCCACAAGCACGGGGGCGCTGCACCCGTTATGTGGCGGTGCACCCGTTACGTGGCGCTGCACCCGAACAGAAGAGGTGCATTGCCTACGGATCGGGTGCAGTGCCCCAACATACAAGAACAAACGCGGAACTGGCACACCGAACCACTCACCGCCGCACCCCTCCATGCGCAGCTGGGCGCTAGGTCCGGGTAGGTGCGACGGTCGTACTCTGCCGCACCCCTCCATGCGCAGCTGGGCGCTACTGGTGGCAGGACGGGCACGCCGCCCACGCCACCACCTGCACCCCGGCCCACTCCGACACCTCCCACACCCTTACATGCGAAGAGCCGGTTATCTGGCAGGCGTGCGTTGTGGAAGACATGCTTCCACCGTGAAGAGGCGGGTGCACCGGTCCCTGGTAGCCGTGCGTTGTCGAGGCCGCCCGCGCACACCCGCGCACGCCCGAGCTCACCGCCGAGTAAGCGCGCGCGGCTCACCGCACACCCGCGCACACGCGCACCCGCGCACATACGACGAGGCCCGCACCTCAGGAGGATTCCTGTGAGTGCGGGCCTCGATGCGCGTGTGCCGCAGGTGGTGCGGGCGTCACCGCGGCGCGGTGTGTGCCGCAGGGGCGGGTGCGCCCCTGCGGTGCGCGTCAGTGACTCTTCGTGGGGCTCGGGCTGGGGGTGTTCCCCTGGGAGCCCTTGGACACCTTCAGCTTCACGGTCGAGTTCTTGTCCACCTTCGAGCCCTCGCCGGGCTCGACAGAGAGGACCTGGCCGGCGGGCTGCGAGCCCGCGACTTCCTCGACGGTGACGGTCAGGCCCAGGGCCTTGAGCTGCGCCTCGGCGTCGTCACGGCCGATGCCGACGATGGAGGGGATCTCCACCTGCGCGCTCTTGCCGTTGGACACGGACACGGCGATGCTCGTGCCCTTCTTGACCTTCGTCCCGGTCGCGGGATCCTGCGAGACGATGCGGTCCTTTTCCTTATCGGAATCGACGCTCGTCACGTTACCGAGCTCCAGGCCGGCGGACTTCAGGGCGCTGCGCGCCTGGTCCTGGCTCATGCCCTGCAGATCCGGGACCTCGACCTCGGAGGAGCCCGAGGACAGGGACACGGTGATGGTCTGGCCGGCCTTCACCTTCGTGCCGGGGGAGGGGTTGGTCTCGGCGACCTTGCCCTCGGGCACGGTGTCGGACGCGACCGTCTTCGAGCTCTGCTCAAACTTCAACCCCTGGGCCTCGATGGCCTTGCGGGCCTCGTCGGGGCTCATGCCGACCAGGTTATCGGGCACGACGACGGAGTCGGGGCCCGACGAGATGGTGACGCGCACGGTGGCGCCCTTCTCGGCGGATGTGCCCGCGGCCGGGTCGGTCGAGACGACGGAGCCGGCCTCCACGGTGTCGGAGGCGACCTTGTCGGGGTTGAGTTCCCACGTGAAGCCGGCGGCTTCGATCTGGGCCTTCGCGTCGGCCTGCGACAGGCCGACGACGTTGGGAACCGCCGTCGGCTCCGCCGTCGACGCGCCGCGCGTGAGCGCGTACACGCTGCCGCCGATGAGGAGCAGGGCGATGAGGACGAGGGAAGCGATGATTGCTGTGCGGCGCTTGCGTGCCTTGGCGGCAGCGTTGGCCGCGTCGTCGGTCGCCACGGCGGGCAGCGACGTTGAGGTCGCCGCGACCCCGGCGGGCGCGACCCCGGCGGGGGCGGCAGCGTGGGGGGCGACGGCAGCCATCGGGGTGGTGGCAGCCGTGCGCGCACCGGCCATGCCGGCGGCGGGCAGCACCTCGGTCGCCCAGGAGTCGGC
>CATWCG010000180.1:0-4517 GCA_958349165.1 uncultured Actinomyces sp.
TCACCACGAGGCCGGGGTGCGCTCTCGGGGCCGCGCGCACGACACGCACACGTATGTTCCGGATACGAGGACGGGGGCCGGGATCGCAATCGATCCCGGCCCCCGTGACGCTCATGCGGAGTAACCTCAGGCGCCGACCATTTCCATGATCAGCTCACGCACGCGGGCGGCGTCAGCCTGCCCGCGGGTGGCCTTCATGACCGCTCCGACGAGGGCGCCGGCCGCCTGGACCTTGCCGCCCTTGATCTTCTCGACGATGTCGGGGTGGGCGTCCAGGGCCTCCTGGACGGCCGCCGTGAGGGCACCGTCGTCGGAGACGACCTCGAGGCCTCGGGCTTCGACGACCTGCGTCGGGTCGCCTTCGCCCGCGAGGACACCCTCGAGGGCCTGGCGCGCCAGCTTGTCGTTGATGCGGCCCGCGTCGATGAGGCCCTGGAGCTCAGCGACCTGAGCGGGGCTGACCCCGGCCTCGTCGAGGGAGACCTCGCGTTCCTTGGCGCGGCGCGAGATCTCGCCCATCCACCACTTGCGGGCGGAGGCGGGATCGCAGCCCGCGGCGACCGTGGCCTCGATGAGCTCGAGGGCACCGGCGTTGATGACGTCGCGCATCTCCATGTCCGCATACCCCCACTCGGAGCGCAGGCGGCGGCGCTTGGCGACGGGCAGCTCGGGCAGCGAGGCGCGCAGCTCCTCGACCCACACCGAATCCGGGCGGATCGGCACCAGGTCGGGCTCGGGGAAGTAGCGGTAGTCCTCGGAATCCGACTTCTCGCGGCCGGACGACGTCGAGCCGTCCTCCTCGTGGTAGTGGCGGGTCTCCTGCAGGATCGTGCCACCCTCGGACAGGATCTGCGCCTGGCGCTGCATCTCGTAGCGCACGGCGGAGGCGATGCCGCGGAAGGAGTTCACGTTCTTCGTCTCGGTGCGAGTGCCCAGTGGCGAGTCGGGCGTCGGGCGCAGCGACACGTTGATGTCGGCGCGCACGTTGCCGCGCTCCATGCGGGCCTCGGACACGTCGAGGGCGCGGAAGATATCGCGCAGGGCCTGCACGTAGGCGGCGGCCACCTCGGGGGCGCGCTCGCCGGCGCCCTCGATCGGGCGGGTGACGATCTCCACGAGCGGCACGCCCGCACGGTTGTAGTCCACGAGCGAGTGGTCCGCGCCCTGGATGCGCCCGTCGGCGCCACCAATGTGCGTGTTCTTGCCCGCGTCCTCCTCCATGTGCGCGCGCTCAATCTCCACGCGGAACATGGTGCCGTCCTCAAGCTCGACGTCCACGTAGCCGTCGTGCGCGATCGGCTCGTCGGACTGCGAGGTCTGGAAGGCCTTCGTCAGGTCCGGGTAGAAGTAGTTCTTGCGCGCGAAACGGCAGTACTGCGCGATCTCGCAATTCAGGGCCAGGCCGATCTTGATGGCGTACTCGACGGCCTTGTGGTTGACGACCGGCAGGGAGCCGGGCAGGCCCAGCGACACGGGGGTCACGTAGGTGTTCGGGTCGCCACCAAAGGCGTTGGGGGCGGCGTCGAACATCTTGGTTGCGGTACCCAGCTCGACGTGCACCTCAATGCCGAGAACAGGGTCAAAGCGGCGGGCCGCCTCGTCGTAATCCATGAGCTCAGTCATCACTTTTCCTCCCAGTTAGCTGCGGGGCACTGACCCGCCACGTCGTCGCTGAGGGCTTCCACGAGGGAAGCCACCTTGTACATGACCAGGTCGCCGCGCGCCGGGGCCAGGACCTGGAAGCCGATCGGCAGGCCCTGCGAGGACACGCCGTTCGGGATGTTCATGCCGGGGATGCCCGCCAGGTTCGCGGGGATCGTGGCGACGTCGTAGAGGTACATGGCCAGCGGGTCGGAGGTCTTCTCACCAAACTTGAAGGCCGTCTCGGGGGCCGTGGGCGACACGAGGACGTCGACCTGTTCGAAGACCGCGTCGAAGTCACGCTGAATGAGCGTGCGGACCTTCTGGGCGCTGCCGTAGTAGGCGTCGTAGTAGCCGGCCGACAGGACGTGCGTGCCCAGGATGATGCGGCGCTTGACCTCGTCGCCGAAGCCGGCCTCGCGGGTGGCTGCCATGACGCGCTCGGCGGTCACGGGGCCCTCGGTGGGCTCGACGCGGATGCCGTAGCGCATGCCGTCGAAGCGGGCCAGGTTCGAGGAGACCTCGGCGGGCATGATCAGGTAGTAGGCGCCGAGCGAGTATTCCAGGTGCGGGCAGGAGACCTCGACGATCTCGGCGCCGGCCTCGCGCAGCTTCTCGACGGTGGCGTTGAAGGCGTCGATGACGTCCTGCTGGTAGCCGTCGCCGCTCAGCTCCTTGACGACGCCGACCTTCAGGCCCTTCATGGAGCCCTGTGCCGCGACGGCCTCGACGGCCTGCGTGAGCGCGGGAACCGGCTCGTTCAGGGAGGTCGAATCGTGGGGGTCGTAGCCGCCGACGAGTTCGGTCAGGGCGGCCGCGTCGGCGACCGTGCGGGTGACGGGGCCGATCTGGTCCAGGGACGAGGCCATGGCCACCAGGCCGTAACGCGACACCGCGCCGTAGGTGGGCTTCGCGCCGACGGTGCCGGTCACGAAGGCGGGCTGGCGGATCGAGCCGCCCGTGTCGGAACCGAGCGCGAGGGGCACCATGTAGGCGGCGACAGCCGCGGCGGAGCCACCGCCGGAGCCGCCGGGGATGCGATCGGTGTCCCACGGGTTCTTGGTCGCGCCGAAGGCGGAGTGCTCGGTGGACGAACCCATGGCGAACTCGTCCATGTTGGTCTTACCGACGATGGGCAGGCCGGCTTCCTTGATCTTCGCGGTGACGGTCGCGTCGTAGGGGGGCTCCCAGTCGCCGAGGATCTTCGAGGCGCAGGTGGTGCGCAGGCCGCGCGTGACCACGTTGTCCTTCAGGGCGATCGGCACGCCGGCCAGGCGGTGCAGGGTTTCACCCGCCGCGCGGCGCGCGTCCACGTCGGCGGCGGTCGCCAGGGCACCCTCACGGTCGACGGTGATGAAGGCGTTGACGCGGTCGTCGATCGCGTCGATGCGGTCCAGGCACGCTTGGGTCAGCTCGACGGAGGTGATCTGGCCGGCGGCCAGCATGTCCGCCAGCTCGAGGGCGCTCTTCTTCAGCAGCTCGTTCATCAGTCCTCCCCCAGGATCTGCGGAACCAGGAACATGCCGTCCTGGGCGGCGGGCGCCTGGGCGAGCACCTCGTCGCGGTCCACGGTCTGCCCCACCACGTCCTCGCGCCACACGTTGGTGAGCGGGATCGGGTGGGAGGTGGCGGGAACCTCGGGAGTGGCAACCTCGGACACCTTGGAGACGGCGTCGGCGATTGCGTCGAGTTCACCCGCGAAGCGCGTGATTTCCTCGTCGGTCAATGCGATATGGGCCAGGCCCGCGACGCGGGCGACCTCGTCAGTACTAATGCGTGACATGTGTGGCATCCTACCCGTATGCCATTTTCACAGCGACGCCAACTCACCAGGCAGACGTGGTCTGTCGTCAAAAAGGCCGGGATCGCGGTGCTCGCCGCCCAGGCGGCCGCGGTCGTGACCGTCCACGCGATCGACCGCATGCGCACCGCCCGTATCCCAGGTGGCGTGCATGGTTTCCCGACTCTGCCTCCGGCCGACACGCAGATCGGCAACACGGTGGCGCGCACGTACACGGAGGGGCACTCCCTGTACGAGGACATGCTGGAGGCCATCGAAGGGGCAACGCATCACATTTATTTCGAGACGTTCATTTGGCGCTCGGATCGGTGGGGGCGGCGGTTCAGGGACGCGCTCATCGCCGCCGCCAAGCGCGGCGTCGAGGTGTTTTGCGTGTGGGACGGTTTCGGCGTCCTGAACCAGGACCCGCGTTTCTATCAGTTCCCCGCGCTGGAGCACCTGCACGTGCGTAAGTTCCCGACGCTGCGTTCGGGTTTCTTCACGCTCAACATTCGCCGCACGGGCCAGGATCACCGCAAGATCCTCGTGGTTGACGGCGAGGTTGGGTTCGTGGGCGGCTATAACATCGGCGATCCTTTCGCGAACGAGTGGCGTGACACCCACGTGCGTATCACGGGCGAGGCCGTGTGGGAGCTGGAGAACGGCTTCGTCGACTTCTGGAACCATTTCCGTCCGGCGGACGCGCCGGTTCTGCCCGATCAGGGGGCGCGCGCGTGGAGCGCGGACGTGACCGCACAGTTCAACCTTCCTCATTCGCTCCTGTACCCGATTCGCGGCATGTACATTGACGCGATTGAGCGGGCGACGGACCGGGTGCTCATCACGACGGCGTATTTCATTCCCGATCACGAGGTCCTGGCGTCTCTGATCGCCGCCGCTCGGCGCGGCGTGCGCGTCCAGGTGCTGATACCCGAGTATTCCAACCACATCATGGCGGACTGGGTGGCGCGCCCCTACTACGGGGAGCTGCTGCGCGAGGGCGTGGAGATCTGGCTGTACCGTCACGCGATGGTGCACTCGAAGACGATGACGGTGGACGGTCGCTGGTCGACGATCGGCACGGCGAACATCGACC
>CATWCG010000181.1:0-4510 GCA_958349165.1 uncultured Actinomyces sp.
TGCGTGACCTGTTTGCCAACTACGCCGGTCGCCCGTCCCTGCTGACCGAGGCGCCGCGTTTCGCAGCGGATCTGGGCGGCGTGCGTGTCTTCCTCAAGCGCGAGGATCTCAACCACACGGGCTCGCACAAGATCAACAACGTGCTGGGTCAGGCCCTGCTCACGAAGGAATTGGGCAAGACCCGTGTCATCGCCGAGACGGGAGCCGGCCAGCACGGCGTCGCCACCGCGACCGCGGCGGCCCTCCTCGGCCTGGACTGCACGATCTACATGGGGCGCGAGGACACGGAGCGCCAGGCCCTCAACGTTGCGCGCATGCAGATGCTCGGCGCCGAGGTGATCGCCGTGACCGCGGGGTCTGCGACGCTCAAGGACGCCATCAACGAGGCCTTCCGCGACTGGGTGACCAACGTCGAGACGACGAACTACATCTTCGGAACGGCGGCTGGCCCGCATCCCTTCCCCGAGCTCGTGCGCGATCTGCAGCGCGTTATCGGCGACGAGGCGCGTGCGCAGCTGCTCGCGACGGAAGGACGCCTGCCCGACGTCGTCGTGGCGTGCGTGGGCGGCGGATCGAACGCGATCGGTTCCTTCACTGCGTTCATCGACGATCCGAGCGTCGAGCTGCTGGGCTGTGAGGCAGCGGGAGACGGCTTCGACACCGGGCGTCACGCCGCCTCCATCACGGCCGACCAGGTCGGTGTCCTGCACGGAGCTCGCACCTTCGTCCTGCAGGAGCGCGACGGACAGACGAAGGCCTCGCACTCGATCTCGGCGGGCCTCGACTACCCGGGTGTTGGCCCCGAGCACGCGTGGCTGGCCAGGTCGGGGCGGGCCTCGTACATCCCTGTCTCCGACGCCGAGGCCATGGACGCCTTCCTGCGCCTGTCGCGCACGGAGGGCATTATTCCCGCGATCGAGTCATCGCACGCGCTCGCCGGGGTGCGCGCGTGGGCCCGCGCAAAAGCCGAGGCCGAGGGACCTTTCGCACCCGGGGACGAGCCCATCGCCATCGTGACAGTGTCGGGACGCGGCGACAAGGACGTGGACACGGCGTCGCGCTGGTTCGGATACGGGCGCGCGAAGCTGCAGGTCATCGACCCGAGCGCCGGCCCCTCGGGCGTGGCCGTCCTGGACGAGAACGAGGAGAAGTGACATGACCCGAGCCCCCCATTCCGCCGTCGCCATCGATGCGGCACTCGAGCGCGGCGACGCAGCCCTGATCGCCTACCTGCCCGTCGGTTTCCCGTCGGTCGAGGACTCCATTCGCGCGGGTAAGGTCCTCGCGGACGCCGGAGTCGACGTCATCGAGCTGGGATTTCCCTACTCCGACCCGGGCATGGACGGCCCCACCATCCAGCGCGCAACCGTCGCGGCGCTTGAGCGCGGCACGCACCTGGAGGATCTCTTCCACGCGGTGGACGAGCTGACCTCGTATGGGATTTCCACGGCCTCGATGACCTACTGGAATCCCGTCGAGTGGTGGGGTGTCGAGCGCTTCGCGAAGGACTTCGCCGCCGTCGGCGGCTCGGGCCTCATCACCCCCGACCTGCCGCCCGAGGAAGGCGCGCAGTGGGAGGCAGCTTCGGACAAGTACGACCTGGAGCGCATCTACCTGACGGCCCCCTCGTCCCCGGAGCATCGCCTCAAGCTGATCGCCGAACATTCGCGCGGCTGGGTGTACGCGGCCTCCTCGATGGGCGTCACGGGCGCCCGCGCGGCTGTCGGCGCGCACGTTTCGGACGTCGTCGCACGCACGCGTGCGGCCGGTGCCCAGCGCGTGTGCGTGGGCCTGGGCGTGTCCAACGGCGCCCAGGCGAAAGAGATCGGCGCCTACGCGGACGGCGTGATCGTCGGCTCGGCGCTGGTCAAGACCCTCTTCGAAGACGACGTCGACCGCGGCCTGCGGGCGCTCAGCGAGCTCGCCCGCGAGCTCAAGGCCGGCGTGAGCGGAGCGCGCGCGTGAGCCTCCTCGCTGCTGGCATTCCCTCGCCCTCCCAGGGCGTGTGGTACCTCGGATCGCTCCCGCTGCGCGCCTACGGCATCATCATCGCCGTCGGCATGGTCGTCGGCGTGTGGTGGACCTCCCGGCGCTACGCGGCGCGCGGGGGCAACCCCGACACCATCTTCGACGTCGCCCTGTGGGCGATCCCGCTGGGCGTCGTCGGTGCGCGCCTCTACCACGTCGTCACCTCGCCCGAGGCCTACTTCGGGCCGGGCGGCGACCCCTGGCTCGCCCTGCAGATCTGGCGCGGCGGCCTGGGGATCTGGGGAGGTGTCGCCTTCGGTGCGCTGGGCGCCTTCCTCGCCGTCAAGAGGGCCGGCGTTCGTTTCGGGCCGATCGCGGACTCTCTGGCCCCGGCTCTCCTGGTCGCCCAGGCGATCGGCAGGTGGGGAAACTGGTTTAATCAGGAGCTGTTCGGCGCCCCGACGACCCTGCCGTGGGGGCTTCAGATCGACGCCGCGCACCTGCCCGCGGGCTACCCGGTGGGCACCCTGTTCCACCCCACGTTCCTATACGAGTGCCTGTGGAACCTGGCCGGCGCGGCGCTCATCGTGGCGCTTGAGCGCCGCCGCCGCTTCGCGGCCGGACAGCTGTTCGGCATGTACCTGATGGTGTACACCGCGGGACGCGCGTGGATCGAAATGCTGCGTATCGACGACGCACACACGATTGCCGGTGTGCGCCTGAACGTGTGGACGTCGCTGGCGGTGTTCCTCCTTGGCGTCGCGCTGTTTGTCCTCGCGGGTCGCCTGGGTCGGCCGCGCGAGGTCGCCGGTGACGGGGCGGCGACGGATGACGATGAGCATGAGGGGGCGAGCCCTGAGGCCAGCGGCTCCGATGCTGAGGACGTCATCGAGACGCGCGTGAGCGAGGACGAGTCCGCGCAGGAGAGCTCTCTCGAGGATTTTTAGACCAGCGTCGGGCACGCTAGTGGAGCCGAAGGTCCCATGTTCGGCTCATTCATGGGAATGATCACGTTATCTGTGCGGAGCTCCTTCGTGATTCCCGTGTGACTGGGCGGTAAACTTGGGTTTATGCGTCGAGCTAAGATTGTCTGCACTATTGGACCTGCTACTGAATCCCCTGAGCAGCTCCAGGCACTGGTGGACGCCGGCATGGATGTCGCGCGTATCAACCGGTCGCATGGAAAGGCTGAGGAACACGAGGCCGTCATTGCGCGCGTGCGAAAGGCGTCTGCGACGTCCGGCCGTGCGATCGCGGTTCTCGTCGACCTCCAGGGCCCCAAGATCCGACTGGAGACCTTCCAGGATGGCCCCCAGGATCTGAAGATCGGTGACACCTTCACCATCACCACCCGCGATGTTCCCGGCACTAAGGAGCTCGTCGGTACCACCTTCAAGGGCCTGCCCGGTGACTGCGCGCCCGGCGACCGCCTGCTGATTGACGACGGCAACGTCGCGGTGCGCGTCGTCGAGGTGTCCGATACCGACGTCGTGACCCGCGTCGAGGTCCCCGGCGTGGTCTCGGACCACAAGGGCCTGAACCTGCCTGGCGTCGCCGTGTCCGTGCCCGCGCTGTCGGACAAGGATAAGGAGGACCTGCGCTGGGCCATCGAGCAGGACGCCGACTTCATCGCCCTGTCCTTCGTGCGCTCGGCCAACGACATCAAGGACGTCCACGAGATCATGGACGAGATGGGTAAGCGCATTCCCGTCATTGCCAAGATCGAGAAGCCCCAGGCCGTCGAGGCCCTGGAGGAGATTGTCGAGGCCTTTGACGGCATTATGGTTGCCCGCGGCGACCTGGGCGTCGAGATGCCCCTCGAGGCCGTGCCGCTTGTTCAGAAGCGCGCGATCGAGCTGGCTCGTATCGCCGCCAAGCCCGTCATCGTGGCGACCCAGGTCATGGATTCCATGATCAAGAACCCGCGCCCGACCCGCGCCGAGGCTTCCGACTGCGCCAACGCCATCCTCGACGGCGCCGACGCGGTCATGCTCTCCGGCGAGACCTCGGTGGGTGCCTTCCCGATCGAGACGGTGCGCACGATGGCAGCGATCATCGAATCCACCGAAGAGAACGGTGGCGAGCGTATCGCCTCCATTCCTAGCTTCTTCGCCGACCGCGCAGGCGTCATCTGCGAAGCGGCCGCCCGTATTGCAGAGCACATGGACGCTCGCTACCTGGTGACCTTCACCCAGTCGGGCACATCGGCCCGCCTGCTGTCGCGTATGCGCCGTCCGATCCCGATGCTGGCCTTCACGCCGCTTGAGTCGACGCGCCGCCGCCTGGCCCTGTCCTGGGGCATCCAGAGCTACCGCGTCCCCGAGGTGCGGCACACGGATGACATGGTCTGGCAGCTCGATCAGGTCGTTCAGTCCGCGCACCTGGCGGAGATCGGCGAGCAGCTCGTCATCGTCGCTGGCATGCCGCCGGGCATCCCCGGTTCTTCTAACATGCTGCGTATCCACGAGGTGGGTGACGAAGCCGATTACACGATCGGCGGCGCACGCTAAACCGTAGAGGCGCACACGGTGGGGTGCTGGCA
>CATWCG010000182.1:0-4496 GCA_958349165.1 uncultured Actinomyces sp.
GCCCCCGTCGTCGTCTCACCCACCCTCATGCGCGTGGGAGCCCGCGACGTGCACCCCTACCGTGGGGACTTCGCCCGCGCCGCCGCCGACCTCACCGACCTGGCCAGAGACGGCTGGCGCATCGTCGTCACCACCGAAGGCCCCGGCCCCGGCCGACGCATCCGCTCCATCCTCACCGACGCCTCGTGCCCGGCCGCGCTCGCGGACAGCGTGGAAGAGCGCCCCGACCCCGGCCTCGTCACGATTACGACCGCGCAGGCCGGCGTCGGATTCGTCGCGCCCCACCTGAAACTCGCGATCCTCACCGAAGGCGACCTGACCGGGCGCGTCGGCGCCTCCACGCGCGACATGCGGCGCATGCCCTCGCGCAGGCGCAAGGGCGTGGACCCGCTGACCCTGCACCCCGGGGACTACATCGTCCACGACCAGCACGGCATCGGGCGCTTCATCGAGCTGGTCTCGCGCACGATCGGGCGCGGGGACGCCGCCTCCACGCGCGACTACCTGGTCATCGAGTACGCGCCCTCCAAGCGCGGCCAGCCCGCCGACCGGCTCTTCGTGCCCACCGACGCCCTGGACCAGATCTCGAAGTACACCGGATCCGACGAACCCTCCCTGACCAAGATGGGCGGCGCTGACTGGGCGAAGACGAAGGCCCGCGCGAAGAAGGCCGTCAACGAGGTCGCCAAGGAGCTCATCCGCCTGTACGCCGTGCGCCAGCAGACCAAGGGCCACGCCTTCGGGCCCGACACGCCCTGGCAGCGCGAACTCGAGGACGCCTTCCCCTACGTGGAGACCCCCGACCAGCTCGTCACCATCGACGAGGTCAAGGCCGACATGGAAAAGCCCATTCCCATGGACCGCCTGCTCACCGGCGACGTCGGCTACGGCAAGACCGAGATCGCCGTGCGCGCCGCCTTCAAGGCCATCCAGGACGGCTACCAGGCCGCCGTCCTCGTGCCCACGACTCTGCTGGTCACCCAGCACGCGGAGACTTTCGCGGAGCGCTACGCGGGCTTCCCCGTGCGCATCGGCACCCTCTCGCGCTTCTCGACGCCGAAGGAGACCGAGGAGGTCAAGGCGGGGCTGGCCTCGGGCGAGGTCGACCTGGTCATCGGCACACATTCCCTGCTGACCGGCACCGTCTCCTTCAAGAAGCTCGGCCTGGTCATCATCGACGAGGAGCAACGCTTCGGCGTCGAACACAAGGAGACTCTCAAGGCGCTGCGCACCGACGTGGACGTCCTATCCATGTCGGCCACCCCCATCCCGCGCACCCTCGAGATGGCGATCTCCGGCATCCGCGAGATGTCGATCCTCCAGACCCCGCCCGAGGAACGCCAGCCCGTCCTGACCTTCGTCGGTGCCTACACGGACGCCCAGGTCAGCGCCGCAATCCGGCGCGAGCTCCTGCGCGATGGGCAGGTGTTCTACGTGCACAACCGCGTCGACTCGATTTCCTCGGTCGCCTCCCACATCGCCGAGCTGGTCCCCGAGGCGCGCGTGCGCACCGCCCACGGCAAGATGAACGAACATCAGCTCGAGGCCGTCATCCAGGACTTCTGGAACCACGAGTTCGACGTCCTCGTGTGCACGACCATCGTCGAAACCGGCCTGGACATCTCCAACGCGAACACCCTCATCGTGGACCGCGCCGACACCTTCGGCCTGTCCCAGCTCCACCAGCTGCGCGGGCGCGTGGGGCGAGGTCGCGAACGAGCCTACGCGTACTTCTTCTACCCGGGCGATAAGGCCCTGACCGAGACCGCTCACGAGCGCCTCAAGACGATCGCCGCGAACACCGAGCTGGGCGCGGGCCTGGCGGTCGCCCAGCGCGACCTCGAGATCCGAGGCGCCGGCAACCTCCTGGGAGGGGCACAGTCCGGCCACGTCGAGGGCGTCGGATTCGACCTGTACGTGCGCATGGTCTCCGACGCCGTGGCCGCCTACCGCGGCGACGCGCCCGCCGAGAAGGCCGACGTGCGCATGGACCTGCAGGTCGACGCGCACATCCCCGAGGGGTACGTGCGTGGAGAACGCCTGCGCCTCGAGGTCTACGCGAAGATCGCCGCCACGACCACCCCCGAGCAGGAGAAGGACGTGCGCGAGGAGCTGGTCGACCGATACGGCCCGATCCCTCCCCAGGTCGACCTGCTCTTCGCGGTCGCCCGCCTGCGCGAGATCGTGCGCCGCGCGGGGATCACCGAGGTCGTCACGCAGGGCAAGTACCTGCGCGTCTCGCCCGTCGAGCTGCGCGACTCCCAGGTGATGCGCCTCAAGCGCCTGCACCCGGGCACCGTCATTAAGGCGGCCGTCCGCCAGGTCCTGGTGCCCCTGCCCCTCACCTCTCGTGTCGGCGGTTCTCCGCTCACCGACGGCCCTCTCCTGGAGTGGGTGGAGACTCTGGTGACCAAGATTCTTGTGCCTTTTGGCGAGTAGGCCCTGTGGTGGAATACACTGGTGTCATTGCGTCGCAACACATCTGAGGAAGGAATGCTCGTGCGCTACACACGTCAGCTGGTGACCGCCGCTCTCATCGCGGCCGCAGGACTGGGAATGGGGGCGTGTTCGGCCCAGCCCGGAGCCGCCGTCACCTCCTCCGCGGGGAGCTACAGCATCGAGGAAGTCAACCAGGCGGTCGCTCAGATCGGCGAGTTCACGGGCGGGCAGACGAATCTTGACGCCGCCGCCGTGCGCGCGCACCTGATCAACGAGCCCCTGCTGGAGAATACGGGCGCCGCCGTGGGACTGACGGTGAGCGATGAACAGGTCGACCAGGCTGTCGCGGAGGTCGCCCAGGAGGTCGGCGCGCAGAGCCCTGTGCTGGGACGCGGCACGCGAGCGGCCGTGAAGTCCATGCTGCTGCGCCAGGAGCTCAACAGGTTCGCTTCTATGAACCCTCAGGCTGTGGACACGCTCAACACCGCCTTCGCCCAGGCCCGCCAGGCGTCGAATGCGCGCCTCAACCCGCGTTTCCCGCAGCCCTCCGTGGGCGGGACCGAGGAAAAGACCGTGCCCATGTTCGGTGACGCGGTCTCCGGCGAGAAGGAACCCGACGTCTCCTCGCTGATGGGTGGGGGCACGCCGGGAACCACAACGCGATGACGCTTGTGTGAGCATTCGCTCACACCGGGCGGGGACTAATGTCGCTTGCCCGGCGTCACACACAGGAGCGTTCCGCTCCGAACCATAAGACGTCGCCTCATCGGGGGTGACCACACAAGGCGGTCCGTATTACCGTTGTACTGACCGCTTCCACGCAACAACATCGATTGGAGAATGACGTGGCAGTTATTGAAGGCATTGGTGCACGCGAGATCCTCGACTCGCGCGGTAACCCGACTGTTGAGGTCGAGGTCGTCCTCGAGGACGGCACCGCTGCGCGCGCGTCCGTCCCCTCCGGCGCGTCCACCGGCGCGTTCGAGGCCGTCGAGCGTCGCGATGGCGACAAGGGCCGCTACCTTGGCAAGGGCGTCCAGGACGCCGTTGACGCCGTCGTCGAGCAGATCGCCCCCGAGCTCATCGGTGAGGAAGCCGACGATCAGCGCTACATCGACCAGGCCATGATCGACCTGGACGGCACCCCCAACAAGGGCAAGCTCGGCGCGAACGCCATCCTCGGCGTCTCCCTCGCCGTCGCCAAGGCCGCCGCGAAGTACGCGGACCTGCCCCTGTACAAGTACCTGGGCGGCCCCAACGCTCACGTCCTGCCCGTCCCCATGATGAACATCCTCAACGGTGGCTCCCACGCGGACTCCAACGTTGACATCCAGGAGTTCATGATCGCCCCCCTCGGCGCTCCCTCCTTCCGTGAGGCCCTGCGCTGGGGCGCCGAGGTCTACCACACGCTCAAGGGCGTCGTGAAGGACCGCGGCCTGTCCACCGGTCTGGGCGACGAGGGCGGCTTCGCCCCCAACCTTGACTCCAACGCTGAGGCCCTCGACCTGATCGTCTCCGCGATCGAGAAGGCCGGCTTCAAGCCGGGCGAGGACGTCGCCCTGGCCCTGGACGTTGCCTCTTCCGAGTTCTTCAAGGACGGCCTGTACCAGTTCGAGGGCGAAGGCCGCTCGACCGAGTACATGGTTGAGTACTACGAGAAGCTCATCTCGAACTACCCGCTGGTTTCCATTGAGGATCCGCTGGATGAGGACGAGTGGGATGCTTGGAAGGCCCTGACCGCTGAGATCGGCGGCCGCGTGCAGCTGGTCGGCGACGACCTGTTCGTCACCAACCCCGCCCGCCTGAAGAAGGGCATCGAGCTGGGCGCCGCGAACGCGCTGCTCGTGAAGGTGAACCAGATCGGTTCGCTGACCGAGACCCTCGACGCCGTCGAGGAAGCGCACCGCAACGGCTACCGTACGATGACCTCGCACCGCTCCGGCGAGACCGAGGACACCACGATCGCCGACCTGGCCGTCGCCACCAATTCCGGCCAGATCAAGACCGGTGCTCCCGCTCGTTCCGAGCGCGTCGCCAAGTACAACCAGCTGCTGCGC
>CATWCG010000183.1:0-4418 GCA_958349165.1 uncultured Actinomyces sp.
ATCTTGCCGTCGTCCATCTTGCCGTCGTCCATCCCCTCCTTCATGCCATCGCCCGACATCGAGTTCTCCATCTTCGTGTCCTGCGTCATGGACGGCGACGACGGGTTCTCCATCTTGTCGTTGGCGGAGTTCCCACAGGCCGCCAAACCAGCGGCGAAGACGACGGACAGGGCGGCTGCCAGAGCCGCGCGGTGAATACTCATTGCGTGATTCCTTCTGTTGACGGGCGCTCCGTTAGCGCCTTCACCCTCCTATTCGGCGCGAACAGCGCCACGGATCACCCAGCAATCAGTGACATGCAACACACGACATCCGCTGATCCACGACTGCGACTGCGACGAATCAGGAGTAGCACCACACGAAAGGAGCATCATGACAACCCTGGTCCTCATCGGATTCCTCGGTGGCCTCATCACGGGCATCTCCCCGTGCATCCTCCCCGTCCTCCCCGTCATCTTCATGGCGGGTGGCGCCGCTTCGGCGCGCCCCTCCCCTTCCTTCGCTGTTGCTCCGGGCACCGGCATCTCCCTCGGGGGGACTTCCGGCGCACAGGAAGACCACCGCGCGACACGGCCAGTGCCCCGCGCCCCCTCGAAATGGCGGCCCTACCAGGTCGTCGCGGGACTGGTCCTCAGCTTCACAGCATTCACGCTGCTTGGCTCGACACTGCTCACGGCGCTCCACCTGCCCCAGGACTTCATCCGGTGGGCCGGGGTGGTCCTGCTGGTCCTCATCGGTGTGGGCATGATCGTCCCACGGTTCATGCACGTCCTGGAGAAGCCCTTCGCCGTGTTCTCCAAGGCCGGTAGGCGCACGGGGACCAATGGCTTCGGCCTGGGCATCGTCCTCGGCGCCGCCTACGTGCCCTGCGCGGGACCCGTACTGGCGGCGGTGATCGTCGCCGGCTCCACCGGCCGCATCGGGGCCGACACCGTGGCCCTGGCGCTCTCCTTCGCCGCGGGCACAGCGATCCCCCTCCTGGCCTTCGCCCTAGCGGGGCGCCGCCTCACCGAGCGCGTCTCCGCGTTCAGCCGCCACCAGCGGCGCGTGCGCATCGCCGCGGGCGCCACCGTCCTGGCGTTGGCCGCCGGGATCGTCACCGACTTGCCCGCCGTTCTCCAAAGGGCGCTGCCCGACTACACGTCAGCGCTGCAGCGCAGCGCCGATCCGGGTCTGAGCAGGGGCGAAGGCCAGCGCTCAGCCTGCGTTGACGGCGCGACGACCCTGGCGGACTGCGGCGCGCTCCCCTCCTTGAAACCCACCGCGTGGCTCAACACGGACGGCGGGGCGGCCCCCCAGGGCAGTGGAGCGACCCTGGTCGACTTCTGGGCGTACTCGTGCATCAACTGCCAGCGCTCCATTCCCGGGATCGAAAGGCTTTACGAGGCGTACCACCCCTACGGGCTCCAAGTCATCGGCGTCCACTCCCCCGAGTACGCCTTCGAGAAGGAGACCGCGAACGTCCAATCCGGGGGCGACAAGCTGGGCATCACTTACCCGATCGCCGTCGACTCCGACCTGGAGACCTGGACGGATTTCGACAACCACTACTGGCCCGCCCAGTACCTGGCGGACGCGCACGGGCAACTGCGCTACACGCACTTCGGAGAGGGCGGCGAGGCGACCCTGGAGTCACTGATCCGCCGGCTCCTGGCCGACCAGGGCAACGCGCTGCCCGACCCGCTCTTCACCGACGACGGCGTCGAAGGAGTGGCCTTTCACCGCACGCCCGAGACCTACTTGGGCCACGAACGTGCAGCAAGCTTCGCGGGGACGGAGGCCTACTCCGCCGGGACGCGCGACTACGCGGCCCCGGCCTCGTTAGGCGCGGACCGCTTCGCCCTGCAGGGACGGTGGACCATCGGCGCCGAGTCGATCAGCCCCGCCGACGACGAGGCGGAACTGCGCCTCATGTGGCGCGGACGCCGCGTGGACCTGGTGGTCTCGGGCGAGGGCGACCTCACCTGGGAGATGGACGGCCAGTCCCACACCCAGCATGTGAGCGGCACCCCGAACTCGATGACGCTGGTGAGCGGGGACACCGATTCCTCAGGGCTGCTCACCGTCACGGCCAGCAAGGGTTTGGCGCTCTACTCCTTCACCTTCGGGTGACGGCTTGGCCGCGGAGGAACAGGTGGCCTTCGCGGCGCCGCCCCGGCGGAGACCCCGCCCGGCGCCGGGCGTCCCCCGGCACCGGGCGCCACGGCGTTCTATCATGAGCACCGTGAATGACACCGGCGCACGCGACCTGGGCCGCGAAGACCTGCAGTTGGTCGCCGAAGGGGACAAACGGGCGTTCGCGAGGCTCTACGACGCCTGGGCGCCCACGCTCTTCGCGCTCATCAGCTGCGTCCTCAAGGACCGCGCCCAAGCAGAAGAGGTCCTGCAGGACACGTTCCTCCACGTGTGGAGGCGCGCCCCCTCCTACGACCCCGGCCGCGGCAGCGTCCGCGCCTGGCTCACCACCATCGCTCGCAGGCGGGCCATCGACCGGGTGCGCTCGGCCCAGGCGGCGCGCGACCGCGAACTCGCCTCGCCCCCGGACGTGGACTGGGACCAGACGGCGGAGGAGGCGGAGTCCCGCATCGCGGGCGGAGACGTCCGCCGCGCGCTCGGCTCCCTGGGGGAGCCGCACAAGACCGTCATCCTCCTGTCGTACTTCGGGGGACTGAGCCATTCGAGGATCGCCGACGCGACGGGACTGCCGCTCGGCACCGTGAAAAGCACGATCCGCCAGGCCCTCGCCCGCCTGCGCACCATCTTGGAGGAACGATGAGCGACCACATCTTCGACGACGACGAGACCGCTGCCCGCCTCGGCGCCTCCCTCGCCCCCGTCGAGCCGTCGGCGCGCGTGCGCGACGCCCTCCTGGCCGCGATCGAGGAGGTCGAGCAGGAGCGGCGGACGGGGGCCCCTGAGGAGGCCGCAGCGGAGGACGGCCCCGGCGCCGGCCCGCGCCTCGTCCGCATGGCGGCGCCCACTGCGGCGGGGGCAGGATCAGAGGCGGGCTCCGGCTCCGGGGTGGCGGCCGAGACCGGGGCGGACTCCGGATCCGGAAGCCGCGGAGGTGCCCACGGGAAGGCCCCCGCGCGCGACCGCAGGGCCATCCCCATGTTCGCGCGCGTCCTCGCCGCGGCGGCTGCGGCGGTCGCGCTCTTCGCAGCGGGGATCGGCGTGGGCCGGTGGACCACGATGACCTCAATGGAGTCCACCAGTCACTACGCCGCCCTCAACCAGGCGCAAGACGTACGGCGCTCCACCGACACCATGCCCGACGGGCACGTTGTCACCCTCACCTGGTCGCCGGAAATGGGGATGACCGCGATCACCACGCCCTCGGCGCTGCGGGCACCCGAGGGACAGGTGATGCAGGTGTGGGCGCGCCACGGAAACACCGTCGAATCCTTGGGCGTTTACGAGCGGCGGGGCGGGGACTACTCCTTCGTGGACATCATGCCCCAGCCGGGCAGTGAGATCTTCTTGACCTTCGAGCCCCAGGGCGGGTCCGCCCAGCCGACGGGCGAGCCCCTGGTGGTCCTGCGCGTCGGGGCCCCGGACCCGGCCTGAACTGCGCCCCGAAACTTGGACGCGTTTAATGGTAGCCGTTATGCGGCTTGGTGGAGGGCCTGATCCCGGTATTCTGCTGGGGTCAGGCCCTTGAGCTTTACTTGGCGTCTTGTCGTGTTCCAGTGTGTGATGTAGGCGTTGAGGTCGGCTTTGAAGCTCTCGAAGGTTTGCCAGTCTTGGCCGCTGAAGAATTCGTCCTTGAGGTGCCCGAAGACCTGTTCGGTGGCGCCGTTGTCGATGCAGTTGCCTTTGCGTGACATGCTCTGGATGAAACCGTTATCGGCGAGCGCGCTGATGTAGGCCTTGTGTTGGTACTGCCATCCCATGTCCGAGTGCAAGATCGGCTCGACCCCTGCGGGCTTGGCGTCCACGAGCATCTGGAGCATCTCTTGTTGTTGGGCGAGGTTGGGGCGCATGGAGATGGAGTGGGCCACGATCTCTTTGCTGGCAAAATCGTAGACCGGAGCGAGGTAGGCCTTACCGAAGGAGAGCTTGAACTCGGTGACGTCGGTACCCAGTTTCTGCCAGGGCCCATCGGCTTTGAAGTTGCGGCCGATGATGTTGCCGAAGCTTTGCCCCACGTTCCCCTTGTAGGAGTTGTACCTGTGGTAGGCCCTCTCGCGGCGTATGCCGCAGCGCAGCCCCATTTCGCCCATCATCTTCAAGACCGTCTTATCGGCAATGCGCTCCCCCTCCTCAGTGCGCAGGCACATGGCTACCTGCCTGTGACCGCACCCGTTGGGGGTGCGCGAAAAGATCTGGGCGACCTTGGGCCGCAGATACGCCCTGGTTGGCTGCTGGGGGTGAGCCAGCGCGTAGTAGTAGCTCGACCTGGCAAGGCCGGCCGCCTC
>CATWCG010000184.1:0-4413 GCA_958349165.1 uncultured Actinomyces sp.
TTCCGGTGTCGCGGCCACGCTCGCGGGCACGCCCCCAGTCGTCTCGACGTCGGCGGGGGGCTGAGAGCCACGACTCTCGGGGGCGCTCAGCTGCCCCTCCCCCGTCATTGACGAGGCCGACTGCCCCTGGGTGATTCCACTCTCCTGGGCAGTGGGCGTACCGGATGTTTCGGGGGCACGTTGTTCTCCCGACTGAGCAGGGTGTCCAACGCCCGACTGAGCAACCTGCGCGAGTTCCGCCCCGGCGTCAGTCGCCCAGGCGGCAGGAGCAAGCCCCACCGCGGACAGAGTGAGTACGCCGAGTACAGCTAACGACCGAGTCCCGTGCGTCATTGGGATGTCCTCTCAACCTCGCCTCACCGTGAGGGACCCACAGGTCCCGAACCGCAGGCATCTTTACCAACGGCACCACGAGTTGCGACAAGTGTATGCGCATCCACGCACAAATGGAACCGCATGGGAGGATTCCCGTCCCCCGTGACGACATACGAGAAGTCGCGCAGGAGCGACGCGGTGCCCGACAATCTCGCCCCGGCCTCGTCCCTGTCGATGAGCGACAGTCAGGACGCCGAATACGGCGAGACGACCACCTGGGCGCGCTGAAGATCCTTAACCTCGGCGTAACCGGTCGTGGACATGGCACGCTTGAGGGCACCCACGAAGTTCAGCGAGCCGTCCGCGCGCGTCGAGGGGCCGTAGAGAATCTGCTCGAGCGTGCCCGTCGTCCCCACCCGCACGCGCTGGCCGCGCGGCATGTCCGGGTGGGTGGCCTCGGAACCCCAGTGCCAGCCGCGCCCGGGCGCCTCCTCGGCGCGGGCGATGGCCGCCCCCAGCATGACGGCGTCCGCGCCGCACGCGATCGCGCGCGCGAGGTCGCCGCTGCGCCCAATGCCCCCGTCCGCGATGACGTGCACGTAGCGACCACCGGACTCGTCCATGTAGTCGCGCCGGGCCGCCGCCACGTCCGCGATCGCCGTCGCCATCGGCGCGTGTACGCCCAGCGACTGGCGCGTCGAGTGCGCCGCTCCCCCGCCAAAACCGACGAGGACGCCGGCCGCGCCCGTGCGCATCAGGTGCAGGGCCGCCGTGTCCGTGCACACGCCTCCGACGATGACGGGGACGTCCAGCTCGTAGATGAAGCGCTTGAGGTTGAGGGGCTCGCGCCGCGACGACACGTGCTCAGCGGACACTGTGGAGCCGCGAATAATGAACAGGTCGACGCCCGCGTCCACGACCGCGCGCCAATGCTGCTGGACGCGCTGGGGCGAGAGCTTGCCGGCGACGACCACGCCGGCCTCGCGCAGCTGCTTGAGCCGCTCCGTGATCAGCGAGGGCTTGATCGGCTCCGAATAGACGCGCTGGAGGGTCGCGATCGACTCCTCCTCGCCCAGGTGAGCGATCTGATCAAGAATCGGGGCGGGATCCTCGTAGCGGGTCCACAGGCCGTCCAGATCCAGGACGCCGATGCCACCGAGGCGACCAAAAGCGATCGCGGTTTCCGGGCTCATCACCGAGTCCATGGGGGCGGCCATGAGAGGAATGTCGACGTGGTAGGCGTCGATCTGCCAGCCGACGTTAACGTCCTCGGGGTCGCGCGTGCGCCGGGCGGGCACGAGCGCTATGTCGTCCAGTGTGTAGGCGCGCCGACCGCGCTTGCCGCGTCCGATTTCGACTTCGTGGCTCATGAACCGATTCTACTGCCTCGGGGACGCAGATGTGCCCGCCCTCTGCCACACTGGAGTCATAGGCGAGACTAGGAGCAATCATGAGCTGGATCGACGACCCGTGGATGGGTTTTGACACCGAGACGACGGGCGTGCGCGCGCTCAAGGATCGCCTCGTCACCGCCGCGCTGGTGCTGCGCATCGACGGCGCCTCCTACCGGTCCGGCGTGAGCGCCCCCGATCAGGTGGCGACCTGGCTGACCGATCCGGGTGTCGAGATCCCCGAGCAGGCCACGGCCGTCCACGGCATCACGACCGAGCAGGCGCGCCGCGACGGCCGACCCATCGAGGAGGTCCTGCACGAGCTGGCCGGTTCCATCGTCGAGCACTGGCTGCGCGGATACCCGGTCGTTGCTTTCAACGCGACCTACGACATCACGCTGGTCAACCAGGAGCTGCGCCGCCACCGCTTGGGCTCCTTCGAGGAGCGCCTGGAGGGCGCGCCGATGCTGGTCGTCGACCCGCTCGTCTTGGATCGGAAGCTCGACCGCTTCCGCAAGGGCAAGAAGACGCTGACGGAGATGGCGCCCGTCTACGGCGCGGTCGCCTCCCCGGACGCTCACACGGCCGAGGTCGACGTGGCCATGACGCTTGACGTGCTCGCCGGCATGGTGGATAAGTACCCGCAGCTGGCGTCGATGAACGCCTTGGAGCTCATGGATTATCAGCTCCAGGCTCACCAGGATTGGGCCGAGGACTTCGAGAAGTACCTGCGCAAGCAGGGCAAGGACGCAAACATCGACCGCGAGTGGCCCCAGATCACGCCGCGAGGCCGCGGCGACGATCAGCAGTAAGGGCGCTTCGAGCGGGGGTCGGCAGGGCTGGCCCCCGTTTTCGTTGTGCCTGAGGGCCCTCCTTGCACGGGGCCTGAGCCACGCGAAGGGCGCTTATACGAGCTGCGTGGAGGGCGCCGCGGGTGGCGCGGCCTGTCTCTCTCCCACAAAAGTCGCATGCAATTCGATTGGGTGAAGATTCAACAAAGCCCGAAAACGTTGCAATTTCAACGCTGTGAATTCAAGGTTTGAAATAGTCACAGGGGAATTGCATGCGAAATTGGTTGCGAGCTCAGCGATTAGAAGGCTCAAACGCTGGGGACCAGGTGGACCCGACCGAGCAACGCACCACACGCCACCAGCGAGGAGGGCGCCGACAGGGCTGCAGTACCTGGCCACGGCCACGGCAGGACCAAAACACGGCCACGGCGGAATCACCGGACCTCGCCGAATAAAGTCGCACGTAATTCCCCTCGGTCATTTTTCGAGCACTGCTCAAAACGTTGCAATTCCAACGATGCAAAGTCAAGGTTTGGGGCAGCCGCGGGGGAATTACGTGCGACATTGTCAGGGAACCATCCCCGCTGCCCACACAAGACGAGGCCAGGGCATGACACCAGTTCGAGAACATGACGCCAGTGAGGGAGCATGACGCCACCTCCGAACTGGCGTAATACCCACCTCAGTGGTGTCACACCGCTGACCAACAAACATAAACGCGGACCCGCGCGAGTGGAGGGGCCCAGGTCGTCGGCCACCAACACGCATCCGGATAGGTAACTAACATCCGGATAGGTAACGAACATCCGGATAGCTTAATAGCCTATCCAGATGCGCATAACCTATCCAGATCAGCCCAGGCAGAGGGCGCAGCAAGGCCCGGAGGCGGAACTCCGCCTCCGGGCCTCTACACACAGCTCACTTGTCGTTGATGAGGTCCAGCCACGTGCGGCGCTCGCCCACGAGGATGCCGAAGTCGCGGTTCTGGTCCGCGATCGCGGCGTCTGTCGCGGGGTTCTTGATGAGGGCAGCCAGCACGTCGGGGGCGGCGGTAATGGCACCGACGCCCTGGCGGACCAGTTCGAGGACCTGCTCGGAGTTCTTGAAGGACGCGGCCAGGACGTCGGCCTTCAGGTCGTAGGTGCGCAGGGTGCGGTGGATTTCGGAGGCGACGCGCACGCCGTCGATGCCGTAGTTGTCCATGCGGTTGACGTAGGGGGCGACGTAGCGAGCCCCGGCCTTGGCGGCCATGAAGCCCTGCATCGAGGAGTGGATGCCGGTCGCGGTCACCTGCATGCCTTCGCGCACGATGCGCGGGATGGCGGCGAAGCCTTCGCGCGTGACGGGCAGCTTGATGAAGAGGTTGCCGCCGATTTCGCCGCGCAGCGCCCGGGCCTCGGCGACCATGTCGTCGGCGCGCTGGGAGACGATCTGGACGTGCAGCTGGGCACCGTCGGGCAGGACGGACTTGATCGCGTGGAGGACCTCGAGGGGTTCCTTGCCTTCGCGGTACAGGATCGTCGGGTTGGTCGTCACGCCGTCGATGGGCAGGTATTCGAGGGTCTTAGCGATCGCATCGACGTTTGCGTGATCGATGAGGATGAGCATGGGCGGCTCCTTTGCGCTGTCGTGGGGTTTTCGCACCACTAGGATAGCGCGGGCGGGAGCAGTCCACCGACTGCTCCCGCCCGCAGTTCACGCTCGATCGAGCTGTTTAATGATGAGCTTCACCGCTTGTGCGTTGCCCCCTGCGTTCCGCGTCTCTTGGCGAAACTCGGACAGGCGCGCATGGCACTCACGATCCGATAGCACGCGCATTGCCGCCTCACGAAGGACATCGGGAGTTGCTTCGCGGATGTCGAGCGGGCGTGTTTAATTGTCTGTGTATCCGTCTTTTGTTTGAAAGGATTGATGCA
>CATWCG010000185.1:0-4403 GCA_958349165.1 uncultured Actinomyces sp.
CCGAGGACGCGGGCGCCGTGGCCGTCATGGCCCTCGAGCGCGTCCCCGCCGACATCCGCGCCCAGGGCGGCGTGGCTCGCATGTCCGACCCCGACCTGATCGAAGGCATCATCGAGGCCGTGTCCATCCCCGTCATGGCGAAGGCCCGCATCGGCCACTTCGTCGAGGCCCAGGTCCTGCAGTCCCTCGGCGTCGACTACATCGACGAGTCCGAGGTCCTCACCCCCGCGGACTACAGCCACCACATCGACAAGTGGAACTTCACCGTTCCCTTCGTCTGCGGTGCCACCAACCTCGGTGAGGCCCTGCGCCGCATCAACGAGGGCGCCGCCATGATCCGCTCGAAGGGCGAGGCCGGTACCGGTGACGTCTCCAACGCGACCACGCACATGCGCAAGATCCGCGACGAGATCCGCCACCTGACCTCCCTGCCCGAGGACGAGCTCTACGTCGCGGCCAAGGAACTGCAGGCCCCCTACGAGCTCGTCGCCGAGGTCGCCCGCGAGGGTCGCCTCCCCGTCGTGCTCTTCACGGCCGGCGGCATCGCCACCCCCGCGGACGCAGCCATGATGATGCAGCTGGGCGCCGAGGGCGTCTTCGTGGGCTCGGGCATCTTCAAGTCCGGCGACCCCGCCAAGCGTGCGGCCGCCATCGTCAAGGCCACGACCTTCTACGACGACCCCTCCGTCATCGCCGAGGTCTCGCGCGGCCTGGGCGAGGCCATGGTCGGCATCAACGTCGACGACCTGCCCGTGGATCACCGCCTCGCGGAGCGCGGATGGTGACCATCGGCGTTCTCGCCCTGCAGGGCGACGTCGCAGAGCACGTGCGGGCGCTGGAAAACTCCGGCGCCCGCGCGCTGCTTGTGCGCAGGGTTTCTGAACTGGAGCAGGTCGACGGCCTGGTCATCCCGGGCGGCGAGTCGACCACCATGTCGAATCTCCTCCTGTCTTTTGGCCTGTTCGACACGCTCAACGAACGCATCGCGTCCGGCATGCCCGTGTACGGCACGTGCGCGGGCATGATCATGCTCGCCTCCTCGATCCTGGACGGGCGCGAGGACCAGCGCTCTTTCGGCGCCCTCGACATGGTGGTTCGTCGCAACGCCTTCGGCCGCCAGGTGGACTCCTACGAGGAGGACCTGGACGTCGAGGGACTGGAGGGTGGCCCCTTCCACGCCGTGTTCATCCGAGCCCCCTGGGTCGAATCGGTCGGTGAGGGCGTCGAGGTCATCGCGCGCGCCGGAAATGCCGCCGACGGTCCGATCGTGGCCGTGCGCCGCGGCAACGTGATGGCGACGTCGTTCCATCCCGAGGTGGGAGGCGACGACCGTATCCACGGCCTTTTCGTCGATATGGTGGCGCGCGCCTGATGCGCGTGATGGGGATCGACCCCGGCTTGACGCGCTGCGGCCTCGGCGTCGTTGACGTCGATGAGTCGCGCCGCGCGAGCCTCGTCTATGTCGGCGTGGCCCGCACCGACAAGGATCTGGCCACGCACTTTCGCCTGCGTACCATCGCAGATGCGATAGACACCGTCATTGAGCAGTACCGGCCCGAGGTCGTCGCGATCGAGCGCGTGTTCGCCCAGGACAACCTGCAGTCGGTGACGACGACCATGCAGGTGATGGGGGCGGCGATGACGTGCGTCGGGCGCGCCGGCCTGCCGATGGCGGTCCACACGCCCTCAGAGGTCAAGTCGGCCGTGTCCGGCAACGGAAACGCCGACAAGGCCCAGGTCCAGACGATGGTCGCGCGCATCCTCGGCCTCGCCAAGGCGCCCAAGCCCGCGGACGCGGCCGATGCCCTGGCGATCGCGATCACGCACGCCTGGCGGGGGACCGGCCTGCTCGGGGCGCCCGAAGATTCCTCGGTCGCCGTGTCTATCTCCGGGCGCCTGACCTCGCGCGGGTCCATGACGCCCGCCCAGCGGGCGTGGGCCGAGGCCCAGGCCGCGCAACGCCGCACGGGTGCCGTCGACCCGAGGCGCAGGCGCGGCTAGAATCGTACATATGTTCGCCTGCGGTCTCGCGGGTGAGTGACCAGGGAAAGGACCGTAGTGATCTCGATTCTGCGCGGCGCTGTCGCAAGCGTCGGACTCGACCACGTCGACGTCGTGGTCGGTGGCATTGGCTTCCGCGTCCACGTGACCCCCGCTTTCGCGCAGGCGGCCCCGCGCGATGAGGAGATCACCGTCTATACCTCGATGATCGTGCGCGAGGACTCAATGACCCTCTACGGCTTCGAGTCGGCGGACGAACGTGACGTCTTCACGAGGCTGATGTCCGTTTCCGGTATCGGCCCGAAGATCGCCCTGGCCGCTCTGGCCGTCCTGCGTCCCGACGACCTGCGCCGCGCCGTGCGCGACCAGGACCTGGCCACGCTCCAGCGGATCCCCGGAGTGGGCAAGAAGTCGGCTCAGCGCATGGCCCTGGAAATCGGCGACAAGCTGGGCAGCCCCGCGGCCCTGCCCGGAGTCGAGCCGACCGCGCCGCCCGCGCCGAGCCAGGACGCGGTCGCCGCCGAGGTGAGCGCCGCCCTCGTGGGCCTGGGCTGGTCCGAGGCGCAGGCCGCCAAGGCCATCGAGAAGCTCGCGGGCAGCGGGCTCGGGGCCTCCGACATGCTGCGCGCCGCGCTCGTGAGCCTGGGAGGCGGCCGTGGCTGACCAGCCCGACATCGAATCGATGCGCATCGTCGCCCCGGACGCGGGCGAGCTCGAGCGCGCCGCCGAGGCGGCCCTGCGCCCCAAGAAGCTCTCCGAGTTCGTCGGTCAGCGTGTCGTGCGAGGCCAGCTCCAGCTGGTCCTGGATGCCGCCCGCATGCGCTCGGCAACCCCCGACCACGTGCTCTTGGCCGGCCCCCCGGGACTGGGTAAGACGACGCTCGCCATGATCATCGCCGCCGAGATGGGTACGTCGCTGCGCCTGACCTCCGGACCTGCGATTCAGCACGCCGGTGACCTGGCCGCGATCCTGTCGGGCCTGCAGGAAGGCGACATCCTCTTTATTGACGAGATCCACCGCCTGGCGCGCACCGCCGAGGAGATGCTCTACCTGGCGATGGAGGACTTCCGCGTCGACGTGGTCGTCGGCAAGGGACCCGGCGCCACCTCCATTCCCCTGACGCTGCCCCCTTTCACGGTCGTCGGCGCTACCACGCGCTCCGGCCTGCTGCCGGCCCCGCTGCGCGACCGCTTCGGTTTCACCGCTCACCTGGAGTTTTACGAGACCGAGGAGCTCCAGTCGGTCGTGACGCGCTCCGCGACCCTCCTGGGATCGCCCATCGACGCGCGCGCCGCCCACGAAATCGCCTCGCGTTCGCGCGGAACACCCCGCATCGCGAACCGGCTCCTGCGCCGCGTCGTCGACTACGCCCAGGTCCACGGGGACGGGACCCTGACGCTGGACGCGGCGCGCGGCGCCCTCGAGCTCTTCGAGGTCGATCCCTCCGGTCTGGATCGCCTGGACCGCGCGGTCCTCGACGCCGTGTGTCGTCGTTTCGCCGGCGGCCCCGTCGGGCTGACGACCCTGTCCGTGACCATCGGCGAGGAGGCGGAGACCGTCGAGACGGTCGCCGAACCCTACCTGGTGCGTGAGGGGTTCCTCGTGCGCACTAATCGCGGACGCATGGCGACCCCGAAGGCCTGGGGACACCTCGGCCTCGCGCCGCCCGCGCCGGACGGCGCTCTCTTCGACTAGGGGAGTGGGCCTCGTCTCCGATGGCGCTGGTCCCGGCCGGTCGCGGGGTGACAAATCCCGCCGCTGGCGTCGATGCGCCGCGCCTCATGGACATCACTTAGGCTAAAACCCTCCCTCGGCATTAGACTGGCAAGGTGCGCTCGACGCGCCGGACCGTCATCGAAAGTGAACCAGCCTTTATGAACAACCTAACCATGCTCGCCCTGATCGCTGTCGCCATCTTGTTCCTGGTGTGGACATCGCGCTCCCGCAAGAAGCAGATGGAGAAGATGGAGCAGGACAAGCGCGACCAGCTTGCGGCCGTCACCCCCGGCAAGTGGGTGCGTACCCGCGTCGGCTTCTGGGGCCGTTTCGTGGACCTGGACGGCGACATCGTCGTCCTGGAGACCACCGATGGTCACGAGATGTACTGGGAACGCCAGATGATCGCCGAGATCGGTGGCCAGCCGCCCCTGGCCACGACCGAGGAGGACGAGGTGGCCCAGGCATCCGACGCGCCTGAGTCGGCGGATGAGGATGAGGCCATCCTCGGGCTCGACGACACGGACGCGCAGTCCCCTCTCCAGGACTCCGACGAGCAGCAGAAGTAAGACAAGGCTGAACGGAAAGTAGAACCGTGGCATCTCATAAGCGACGCCCTGTGCGCGCGCTCGTGACGCTCACCGTCGCCATCGTGGCGGCGTGCGCGGCGCTGGCGATCGGGCAC
>CATWCG010000186.1:0-4390 GCA_958349165.1 uncultured Actinomyces sp.
TTACAGGTCCTCGTCGAAGCGCGTGAGCGGTGCCTCCAGGCGCAGGTCCACGAGGGCGCGGGCAAGCGCGTCGATCTCCTCGCCCTGATACAGCGTCGACCTCCACGAGGCCGGGATGGCCTCGACCCCGAAGTACGCGCCGCCGAGCTGCCCGTAGATCGCGGCGTTCGTGTCCGCGTCCCCGCCCATGTTCGCGATGGCCAGGACGGCCTCGTCGAAGGATCCGAAATCGAGCAGGCCGTGCACCGCCAGGCGCAGGCCGTGCACGATGTAACCGCTGGTGTCCTTCTCCCACGTGGCCCGCTCGGCCGGGTCCGTGCTGATGACGCGAGCGGCCATCTCGTCGAAGGCGGGACCCGTTGACGCCCAGCCGACGTTAATGATGTGCTCGGGCGCCCAGCCGAGGAGGGCGCCCACGAGGAGGGCGGCGAAGACCTCGGTGGCGGCCTCGGCCTCGACCGAATAGTGGGTTTCGCGCGCGCTCAGGCCCGCGGTCGCGACGATCTCGCGGATTTCGCGGTGCTCGAAGCCGGCGATGACGACGGGCGCCAGGCGCATGATCGCGCCGTTGCCGGCGCTGGTCGTGCGCTCGGCGGTCACCGGCACACGCTGTTCGTGCTCGAAGTCGAACAGCGCGGCGCGCACCTGGCCACCGATATCGAAACACACGTTCGTCGATGAACGGTACCCGTCCTTGAACCAGCGCATGTATCGGTCCATCACGTCGAAAGAGTCGTAACGACCCATCGCCAGCAGCGAATCCGCCAGGCACAGCGCCATCGACGTGTCGTCCGTCCACTGGCCGGGCTCGAGCTGGAAGGCGCCTCCGCCGACCATGTCCGTGGACGGCGTGAAGGTGCCTGCCACCTTGAACTCGTTCGTCGTTCCCAGCGCGTCGCCAACCGCCAGGCCTACCAGTGCGCCGCGCGCGCGAGAAAGAAAAGTCGTCATGCCCCCAGTCTCGCATATCGGGTGCACACGTGGGTCCCGGCCACCGCCCCAAGCCTCGCCCGAGGCCAGGGGAACGCGCGGGTCAGCCCCGGCCTCGTCCCGAAAGAGACGTCAGGAAACCGACGTGCCGAACAACAAGCCCAGCAGGTAGGTGACGCCCGCGGCGCCGTAACCCACGACAAGCTGGCGCAGCGCGCGAGGCGTCGGAGGCTGGCCCGACAAGATGCCGACCACGCCGCCCGTGAACAGCAGGGCCACGCCCACAATCGCAGCCGCGACCGCGATAGCCGTCAGGCCCGTCAGGCCCACAATATAGGGAATCAACGGGAAGAACGCGCCCGTCGCGAAGAAACAGAACGACGACAACGCGGCCTTCATGGGAGTGCCCACCTGGTCGCCCGCGCCATCCGACTCGGTGCTGCCACCCAGGGCGGCGCGCACCGCGATCGCACCCGACTCGCCGGTCGCCGGCTTGGCAAGACGCGCGAAAACCTGCTTCGCGTGAGCCTCCGCCTCCTCCTCGCTCTCCCCGCGCGCACGAAACACGAGGGCCAGCTCGTTCGCGTCCACATCCAAATCCGGGACCGCCTGGTGCGCGTCCGGATCCGGGATCGAGGCGTCAAGCAGCTCACGCTGACTGCGCACGCTCACCCACTCGCCAGCACCCATCGACAAGGCGCCCGCGAGCAGGCCCGACACGCCCGTCAGCAACACGACGTGCGGCTCCATGCCCGACGCCGCCACACCCAGCACAAGCGCCAAGTTCGACACCAGGCCGTCATTCGCCCCAAACACCGCCGCGCGGAACGTTCCCGCCAGCGTCTCGCGGGACTTGGCCGCCAGGGAACGGATGACCTCGGCGTGAATGTGCTCGTCCGCCTGCATGTGTGCCGGCACGTCATCATCCACGTCGCGGGCGGAACGCTGCTCCGCGCGCTGAGCCATCGCCAGAATAAAAATCGTGCCGAACAGGTGCGCTAGGACGGACGCGGCGCGGGTCCTGAGCGGAGGCTTCGGCGCAGGCAGGGCCCGCTCACCCAGGCGCGCCAGCCAATACTCCTCGTGGCGGCGCTCCGCCTCCTCCAACTGCAGCAGGACCGCGCGCTCCTCGCCCGTGCGACGCTCCGACAGGTCACGGTAGGTGCGCGCCTCCATCCGCTCCTCAGCCAGGTGCTTGCGCCAGCGCTTAATCTGCTCGCGCGTCGGCTCCCGGTCCGCGGCCGCGTGATTCGCGTTCACTGCCGAGGCCTCGTTCCCCCGCGCGCTCACCGCTGAGGCGAGGTGGGGGCGGGCTGCGCGTCAACCGTCGTCGGCGAGGCAGGGGCGCCGAAAAGGCGTTCCTTCACCGCGTCGGCAACCTTATCCGTCACCTGCTCGCCGCCCGCGCGCACGAAATCCGACACCTTCTGACCCGCAGCGTCCAGGGGGCGGGCCACGACCGGGAAACGACGAATCTTCGAGGCGCCAGCGCGGATCTGCTCGTAGCGCTCACGCCCGGCGCGGGCACCCAGCACGTATCCAATGCCAACTCCGATAAGGATCCCGGTCTTGGTTCCCATGTCTGTCCTTCTCTCGCTGCGTGGGGCGGCGCCCGAGGTCCGCCGGGCGTTCTCGCGCAGGCGTTCCCACCGGCGCACAATCACCCTCATCTTAGTGCCGGGCCATGCTCGCTCGCACGCCCCTGACGCCGAGTGGAGATTTCTCTCGGAAACCCAGCCCGGGCCTCGTCCCCTTGTCACATATGTGCACACCGTGGTCTCCCCTTCACGGCGGCTGGTGGAAAGCGCTATGTTTAATGCGTGAGCCAGATAACGATTCAGACGCCCCGGGGCGTGTCCATCACCGGGACATTCACGCGTCCTGTGGACTGCCGCGACGCCGCGGTGATCTTTTCTCACAGCTTTTTGTCGGACCGTCACGCATCGGGCATGTTCGATGCGCTCGGTCGCGCGATGCGTCGCGCCGGCTACGCCACCCTCGCCTTCGACTATTCCGGGCACGGCGAATCCGGCGACGAGATCATCACCTTCGATCCGCTCATCGAGGACTTCCGCTCCGCCTCCGGCTGGCTGGCCGACCAGGGGTTCACACGCCAAATCTGCGTCGGCCACGAGTTCGGCGCCACCGTCGCCCTGCGCGCCCGCCCGTCCGCCGTGCAGACCTACGTGCTCGTCTCGCCGGTCCTCGGCCCGCTGTCCTACGACTGGAACCTCGTGTTCTCCGACGTGCAGCTCTCCGACCTGGAACGCCACGGCACCACCACCATCCCCAACGACTCGGCGTCCGTGCGTCGCCACTTCACCATCAACAAGGCCACCCTCGCCGACATGTCCATGGTGTCCGGCGAGAAGGCCCTGCGTGGCATCGACGTGCCCGTCCTCATCACGCACGACGCCTTCGACGAGGAAACCGGGCTGCTCGACCGCACGCGCGACGCCTTCCACCTGCTGCCCGACGGATCTGTCGTCGACATGACCGCGCCGCCCGTCGGCATCATCGGCGAGTACACGCCCGTCGACGGCGTTCCCGTCGCCGACGAGGCCGTGGATCGCGCCCTGGCCGCGTCAGGTTCTGCGCACCTGCCCGCGCTGCCCGACGTCGCCGTGCAGTGGGTCAGCCGCTGGGTGCCTGTGGGCCGGTAGTTCTCTGCTGGACTGCGCTGTCGCTGCCTCTGCTCCTGGGCCCGCCCCCTGGCGCGCTCTGGTGGCTCGCTGCGCGGATAAGCTGTTGCTATCTGGATAGGTTGCGCGGATGTGGATAGGTTATGAGCATCCGGATAGGTTATTAAGCTATCCGGATGTTTGTTACCTATCCGGATGTTCGCTACCTATCCGGATGTTTGTTACCTATCCGGATGTTCGCTACCTATCCGGATGTTGATTTCTCGTCCGCGCAGATTCGCAGGGACGTGGCTTGCCTGCTCGGCGAGTGCTCCGGGGAGCCTAGTGCGTGTTTTTGGACGGGTAGTCTGGACTGCGGGGCTGTCCGACTGGCTTCAGGCCCCTGTTGTGCTGCGTGCCGGGCGGGCTCAAGTGCTCAACGGTCCGCGGCAGGCGGGCTCGAGTGCTCAACGGTCCGCGGCAGGCGGACTCGCGCGTGTGCCGACAATCCGCGCCACCATGCATGGTTCCCTAACAATGTCGCACGTAATTCCCTCGTGACTATTTCAGACTTTGAAAATGCGTCGTTGGAATTGCAACGTTTGTGGGGTGTCTCGAAAACTGACCGAGTTAAATTACGTGCGACTTTTGGGGAGCGCCGCGTAGCGGCGCTCCGGCGTGGTGCCCCCAGCGGTGCTCCGGCGTGGTGCCCCCGGCGGTAATCAGCGCTTCTGGGCCTCGCGGGGAATGGCCCTTGCTGGGAATGGGCCTCGCGGGGAATGATCCGCGCGCGAGAGCCGGCCGCGCGCCTACCAGCCGCGCACCAACTCGGCCAGGTC
>CATWCG010000187.1:0-4379 GCA_958349165.1 uncultured Actinomyces sp.
GCCCAGTTCATGAAGGACGCGAAACCGCCGGCCTCGTCGGGAGCCCACCGCCCCGACCGCGGATTCGAGGTCGGCACGCGCCTGGGCACCGAGCGCGGCCTGGGGCGAACCGGCGTCATTCACACCGCGCACGGCACCATTGCCACGCCGGCCTTCATTCCCGTGGGAACCAAGGCGAACGTCAAGGCGCTCACCCCGGAGATGGTGCGATCGCTCGGCGCCCAGGCGGTGCTGGCCAACGCCTATCACCTCTACCTCCAGCCGGGCTCCGACATCGTCGACGAGGCCGGCGGTTTCGCGTCCTTCATGAACTGGGCGGGGCCAACCTACACGGACTCGGGCGGCTTCCAAGTCCTCTCCCTGGGCGCGGGCTTCAAGAAGGTCCTCTCGCAGGAGTTTTCCGGCCACGCCGATCCGAGCGACCCGGCCGTCCAGATGCAGGCGATCAAGGCCTCGAACGCCGTCGTCGACGATGACGGTGTCGTGTTCTCCAGCCACATCGATGGCACGAAACACCGCTTCACCCCCGAGGTGTCGATGGGCATCCAGCATCAGCTGGGCGCCGACATCATGTTCGCCTTCGACGAGCTGACGTCGCTTCTGCACCCGCGCGGCTACCAGGTCGAATCACTCGAGCGCACGCACGTGTGGGCGAGGCGCTGCCTGGTCGAGCACCGGCGACTGACGCGCGAACGCGCGGGCAAGCCCTACCAGCAGCTGTGGGGCGTCATCCAGGGCGCCCAGTGGGAGGACCTGCGCCGCCGGGCCGCGCGCACGATGGCGGACATGGAGGCCGACGGGCAGCGGTTCGACGGTTTCGGGGTGGGCGGCGCCCTCGAGAAAGAGAACCTCGGCACGATCGTGTCCTGGGTGTGCGAGGAGCTCGGCGAGGACCGGCCCCGTCACCTCCTGGGGATCTCCGAGCCCGAGGACCTCTTCGCCGGCGTCGCGGCCGGCGCCGATACCTTCGACTGTGTGAACCCCTCGCGCGTCGCGCGCAACGCCGCGATCTATACGCCCGACGGCCGCTTCAACATCACGAACGCGCGCTTCAAGCGTGACTTCACGCCGCTCGTCGAGGGCTGCGAGTGCTACACCTGCACGCACTACACGCGCGCCTACGTCCATCACCTCTTCAAAGCGAAGGAAATCCTGTCCTCGACGCTGGCCACGATCCACAACGAGTGGTTCACGCTGCGCCTCGTGGACGCCATCCGTGCTTCCATTGAGGACGGCTGCTTCGAGGAGTTCCGTTCCGACATGCTCGGCCGCTATCAGGCCGGTCGCCGCCCCTGACGATCTGGAGTATCAATGAGTTTCAACGACAACATTCACCTGGATCCCTCGCGTGTGGGCACCTCGGGCGCTGGCCGTAAGGCCGCCGGCGTCGGCGGCGGCTCGATCCTGGGCGTCCTGCTGATCCTGGGTTTCTCCTATGTCACGGGCATCGACCTGACGAGCCTCATCTCCTCCCCGTCGTCGACGTCGTCCTCATCCGGCTCCACGGTTGATGTCTCGACGTGTCGCACGGGCGCGGACGCGAACGCGCGCGTGGAGTGCCGCATGGTGGCCACCGCCCAGTCCCTGGACGAGGTGTGGAAGGCGCAGCTGGCGCAGCAGAACACGGGCGTTGGCTACGAGCTGCCCGATTTCCAGGTGTTCACGGGTTCCGTGTCCACGGCGTGCGGGTCCGCGACGAGCGCCGTCGGTCCCTTCTACTGCCCGGGGGACCAGACGGTGTACCTCGACCTCGGCTTCTTCGAGGACATGGTCTCCCAGTACGGTGCGTCCGACTCCGAGCTGGCGCAGGAGTACGTCGTCGCCCACGAGTGGGGCCACCACATCCAGAACCTGCAAGGCGTGTTCCGCACCTACGACACGCGCGAGACGGGCGAACAGGGGGCCGGCGTGCGCTCCGAGCTGCAGGCGGACTGCTACGCGGGCGTGTGGATGCACTGGGCCTCCACCACTCCGGATCCGACGACGGGCACGCCCTACCTGCGCACGCCAACGGCCGACCAGGTGATGGGTGCCCTGCAGACCGCCGAGGCTATCGGCGACGACCGACTCCAGAGCAAGTACCAGGGCACGACCAACCCCGAGTCGTGGACACACGGCAGCGCCACACAGCGCGCGACCTGGCTGCAGAAGGGTCTGGACTCCGGCGATATTGCGACGTGCGACACCTGGAGCGCCTCTCGCGTGTGAGCGCGCCCGTGCCGGTCGCTACAATTGTTGAGGCCGATCACAGGAGGACGTCATGACACGGAGCATCGTCGAGCAGGCACACGACTTCTACGACGCGGTGCCCTACGAGGTACCCGTACCCGAGACTTCCCTGTACGAGCTCCTCGACACGGCCGCGCGCCTGTACCCCGATCGCGTGGCGTTGGACTATTTCGGGGCCACGACCACCTACGCGCAGGTGCGCGATCAGGTGCTGCGCGCCGCGCGCGTCCTGCACGAGGCCGGGGTGCGTGCGGGCGACACGGTGGCCATCGCGCTGCCGAACTGCCCGCAGGCTTTCGTGGCCTTCTACGCCTGCATGCGCATCGGGGCGGTCGCGGCCCAGCACAATCCCCTCGCTCCCGCGCAAGAAATAGCCGGGCAGCTGGCGCGTCACGGCGGTCGGGTCGCGATCGTGTGGGAAAAGTGCGTCGACGCCTATCCCCTCGATGCGCTCGACACGGTCTTGACGGTCGATATTTCCCACGCGATGCCCGCCTCCCAGCGTTTCCTCCTGAAGCTGCCGGTGCCTCGCGCGCGCCAGATGCGCGCTCAGCTGCGAGGCGCCGTGCCCGCGGCCTGCGTGTCGTGGGATCGAGCCACTGCCTCGGCGCGCCCCATCGACGCCTCCCATCCGCTGCCCGGCCTGCACGACCGCGCCGTCATCTTGCACACCTCGGGCACGAACGGGGTTCCCAAGTCGGCTCCCCTGACCCACGCGAACATCGGCGTCAACGTCAATCAGTGCTTGTTCTGGGTGTGGAAACTGCACGAGGGCGCCGAAACGTTCTTTTCTCTGCTGCCCTACTTCCATGCCTTTGGCCTGACCTTCTTCCTGTGCGCTGCTGTACGCAAGGCCGCCACCCAGGTGCTGCTGCCCAAGTTCGACGCCCAGATGGCCCTCGACGCGCACAAGCGTCGCCCGGTGACCTTCTTCGTGGGGGTCCCGCCCATGTTCGAGCGGATCCTCGCGCGCGCGAAGCAGACCGGCACCGACATCTCGTCGATCCGCTATTCGGTCGCGGGCGCGATGCCCCTGTCGACTGCGCTCGCCGCGGACTGGGAGGCCACCACGGGCGGCCTCATCGTCGAGGGATACGGGCTTTCCGAGACGGCGCCCGTCCTCACGGGCGCTCCCCTCTCCGCACGGCGTCGACACGGCGTGCTCGGTGTCCCCTTCCCCTCCACACAGCTGCGCCTCGTCTCCCTCGAGGATGACACGCGTGACGTCGAAGACGGCCAGCCCGGTGAGATCATCGTGCGTGGCCCGCAGGTCTTCGAGGGCTACCTCGACGCTCCCGAGGAGAGTGCGCGCGTGTTTACCTCGGAAGGATGGTTCAAAACCGGGGATATTGGCGTCAACCACGACGGCTACATCTCCATGGCCGACCGTAAGAAAGAGTTGATCCTCTCCGGCGGTTTCAACGTCTATCCCTCCCAGGTTGAGGCCGCAATCAGGTCGCTGCCCGGGGTTGCTGACGTCGCCGTCGTCGGAGTGCCCGTCTCCGATGCCACCGAGGAGGTCACTGCGGCGATCATCATGGAGGAGGGCGCCGCGCGCCTCACCCTGGAGCAGGTGCGCGAGTGGGCGGAAAAGTCGATCGCCCACTACGCCCTGCCTCGCCAGATCGTCTTCATCGCGGAGCTTCCCCGCAACCAGATGGGTAAAATTCTGCGCCGCAAGGTCGCTCAGGTCGTGCGCGAGAAGCTCGGGCGCTAGGCGCGCGTCAACGCCCGCAACGTATCGTCAGCTCGTCGATCGCTGCCTTCGTCTGGGCAATCGCCTCGCTGAGAGGAATTCGTAGCCGCAGGCGTTCGCGTTGCGTGGTCCCGTGAGCCTTCCACTGGGCGCGCAGTCGATCCTGCCTGCCCTGACACTCAAGCAAACGCTCGATCACAGCCACCACATCCGGGGTCCGACACAGACCCGGATCCGGATAGAAGCCAACAAGACGAGCGACGCGAGCCAAACGGATTCTGGCCATGATGTCCTGGGCCAGATGCGCCAGCGAACGCTGATCGAGGGTCTCGAAAGCGAGCGAGGACAGGAACGCCTTCCCCTGCTCGGTGCGCCGCCACGAACCGATGTCACTGTCCATCTCCATGGTGTCGACGGCGAACCCCGTCGCACGCGTGCGACGCGACGTGAGCGC
>CATWCG010000188.1:0-4377 GCA_958349165.1 uncultured Actinomyces sp.
CTCCGCCCCCCTCGTCGCGCTCGCCCTGTCCGGCCTGCCCTCCGACCGCTTCGCCTTCGAAGGCTTCCTTCCCCGCAAGGACGGGGAGGCCACGCGCTACCTGCAGGACCTGGCCACCGACCCGCACACGCTCATCTTCTTCGAATCACCCCGCCGGGCCGCCTCCACTCTCACGCGCATGGCCGAGGTCTTCGGGGCGGACCGCCCCGCCGCGCTGTGCCGCGAGCTCACCAAAGACTACGAGGAGGTGCGCCGCGGCACGCTCGGCCAGCTTGCGGCGGGCGCGGGCGACGTCCTCGGCGAGGTCACCATCGTCGTCGCCGGATACGCGCGAAGCGCGCGCGCCGAAGACCACGTCGGCGCGGTCCTCGCGCTCGCGGCGGAAGGAATGCGCCTCAAGGACGCCGCGGCCGAGGTGGCGGCGGCGACGGGTGCGCGCAAGAACGACCTCTACAAGGCCGCCCTCGCCGCGCGTTAAGTAAGAACGAGGCCGGGGAGCCTCAGACGAGCAAGACGCCCTCCGTCGTCATCCACTCGCGAGCCTGCGCGCCCAGCTCCTCGGTTACGGGGGCGGTCAGCTCACGCAGGACACGCGTCGGGAATCCGGCGTGGACGGCATCCACGGCCGTGGACGCGACGCAGTGCGACTCCGCCAGGCCCACGACGTCCACGTCCGTGATGCCGGCGTCGCGCAGCGCCTCCTCCAGCGTCTTCCCATCCTCGGTCGTCCCCTCGAAGCCCGAGTAGGCGGCCTTGTACTGGCCCTTCTTGACCGTCACGTCCGCGTTCACGTTCGCGAGCGCCGGGTGCAGCTCGGCCTCGTCCGTGCCCGCCACGCCGTGCGGGGGCCACGTGTCCACGAAATCGGGGGTCTCGGAGAAGTGCTCGCCCGGATCGATGTGCCAATCCTGCGTGGTGACGATCAGCTGATACTCGTCGCGGTGCGCGTCCACGTAGGCGGCCACGGCCTCGGCGACGGCGTTACCGCCCGTCACCGGGAGGGCACCCCCTTCGCAGAACGTGGGCTGAACGTCGACGATAATGAGTGCGCGGGGCATGGGACCTCCCTGATACATCAGTTATTTCCCTAAGCGTATCACCCAGGTCACAGGCGGCGATCGGTTGTTTCGAATCCTCGATATGCGGCCGATTCCCCGTTTGCGACGGGCAGGCAGTATTGTTAGAGGCTATGAGTCGTATTCTGTCCGCCGTCGCATGGCCCTACGCCAACGGCCCCCGTCATATTGGCCACGTTGCGGGATTCGGTGTCCCCTCCGACGTTTTCTCCCGGTACATGCGAATGGCCGGCCACGACGTCCTCATGGTCTCCGGCACCGACGAGCATGGAACCCCGATCCTGGTGGCCGCCGACGGCGCAGGCATGAGCGCCCGCGAACTCGCCGACCAGAACAACCGACTGATCGTCGAAGACCTCGTGGCGCTCGGCCTGTCCTACGACCTCTTCACCCGCACGACCGCCGGCAACCACTACCGCGTCGTCCAGGACATGTTCGCCACCGTGCGCGACAACGGCTACATGATCGAGCAGGTCACGCGCGCCGCCATCTCCCCGTCCACCGGCCGCACCCTGCCCGACCGCTACATCGAAGGCACGTGTCCGATCTGTGGCGCCGAGGGCGCGCGCGGCGACCAGTGCGACAACTGCGGCAACCAGATGGACCCGACCGAGCTCATCAACCCACACTCGCGCATCAACGGCGAGACCCCCAAGTTCGTGGAGTCCGTCCACTACTTCCTGGACCTGCCCGCCCTCGCCGACGCCCTGTCCGCCTGGCTCGACGAGCGCGAGCAGTCCGGCACGTGGCGGCCCAACGTCATCAAGTTCTCCAAGAACTTCCTGGAGGACATCCGCCCCCGCGCGATGACGCGCGACATCGACTGGGGTATCCCGGTGCCCGGCTGGGAGGACCAGCCCACCAAGCGCCTGTACGTGTGGTTCGACGCCGTCATCGGCTACCTGAGCGCCTCCATCGAGTGGGCGCGCCGCACCGGCGACCCCGAGGCGTGGCGCCAGTGGTGGAACGACCCCGAGGCCCTGTCCTACTACTTCATGGGCAAGGACAACATCGTCTTCCACTCCCAGATCTGGCCCGCCGAGCTGCTCGCTTACAACGGCCAGGGTGCCAAGGGTGGGACCCCCGGCGACCTGGGTGTCCTCAACCTGCCCACCGAGGTCGTCTCCTCCGAGTTCCTCACCATGGAGGGCAAGAAGTTCTCCTCCTCGCACGGCATCGTCATCTACGTGCGCGACTTCCTCTCGCGCTACCAGGCCGACGCCCTGCGCTACTTCATCAGCGCGGCCGGCCCCGAGACCTCGGACTCCGACTTCACGTGGGCCGAGTTCGTGCGCCGCACCAACGGCGAGCTCGTCGCCGGCTGGGGCAACCTGGTCAACCGCACGGCCTCCATGATCGCCAAGAAGTTCGGCGAGATCCCCACCCCGGGTGAGCTCGAGGACATCGACCGCGCCCTCCTGGACGCCGTCGAGGCCGGCTTCGACACCGTCGGCAACCTGATCCGCCACCACCGCCAGAAGGCGGCGCTGTCCGAGGCCATGCGCCTGGTCGGTGAGGCCAACAAGTACGTGACCGACACCGAGCCCTTCAAGCTCAAGGCCCCCGAGCAGCGCGAGCGCCTCGCGACCGTCCTGTGGACCCTCGCCCAGGCCGTCGCGGACCTCAACCTCATGCTCTCCCCGTTCCTGCCCCACGCGGCCAACGACATCGACCGCGTCATGGGCGGCGAGGGCGCGATCGCGCCGATGCCCCACATCGAGGAGGTCGAAGAGCTCGACCCGCAGGTCCTGCCCGCCGACTTCGAGGGCCGCGACGGCTACCCGATCATCACGGGCGACTACACGAACGTGCCCACCTGGGAGCGCCACCCGATCACGCCCGGCACCCCGATCGCCAAGCCCACGCCGGTCTTCGTCAAGCTGGACGAAGCAATCGTCGAGGAGGAGCTTGCCCGCTACGCGGACGCCCACCCCGATGACGTCACGGGAGCCTGAGCGGGGTTTTTCCTTGCAACGCCGCCCCTGATGAAGGGTGTGGCGCACGTGTGAGCGCGCGCGGGCGGGACAGAAATGTCCCGCCCGCGCGTTTGTCTATCCCGGGGTGTTACCGTGAGGTCATGGCCGAAGATTTTCTCGCGTCCGCCCTCGCTGCCGAGGCCTCGTCGCGCGCCCCTCACGATCCCGACTACCCGCTCTTTCACGTCGCGCCCCCGGTGGGCCGGCTGAACGACCCGAACGGCCTCATCGAGGTCGACGGGACATACCACGCGTTCTTCCAGTACACGCCCGAGCACCCGCGCAAGCTCGTCTACTGGGGCCACGCCACCTCGCGCGACCTGACCCGCTGGGACTACCACGCCCCCGCGATCCTGCCCGATGCCCGCCAGGACCGTAACGGCGCGTACTCGGGCACCGCCATCGACGCCGGGGACCACATCGAGCTGTGGTACACCGGCAACTACAAGGACGCCGAGACGGGGGAGCGCGAGGCCACCCAGTGCGTCGTCACGACGACCGACATGGTCACCTTCGACAAGCAGGTGCCCCCGGTCATCGGCCGCCAGCCGGACGGCTACACGGCGCACTTCCGCGACCCGCAGGTGTGGCGCGACACGGACGGCTCCTATCGGATGCTGCTGGGCGTCCAGCGCGGCAACCTCACGGGCGCGGCCCTGCTCTACCGCTCGGCCGACCTGCGACAGTGGGAGTGCGAGGGTGAGATGACCTTCCCCGACGCCGGCGGCGCCTTCGACGCGTTCGGCTACATGTGGGAGTGCCCCAACCTGGTGCGCCTGACGGACGAGGAGACCGGCGAGGCGCGCGACGTCCTCATCTTCTGTCCGCAGGGTATCTCGCCTGATCGCGAGGGCTTCGAGAACGTCTTCCCGTGCGTCGCCGTCGTCGGCGAGCTCGTCGGAACCGAGCTGCGGGGCGCCGACGGCTCCTTCGAGGAGCTCGACCGAGGCACCGAGTTCTACGCGCCCCAGGTCATGGCCCGCTCCGCTTCTTCGGACCCGGGCGCGCCGACCCTCCTCTTCGGCTGGGCAGGCAACGCCGGCGAGGACGACCAGCCCTCCATCGAGACCGGCGGCTGGGTGCACTGCTTCACTGCCCCGCGCGCCCTGACCCTGCGCGGCGGACGCGTCATCGCCCGCCCGTACCTGCCGGGCCTGCCCCTCGCGCCCGCCACCCTTCAAGGTGCGCCCACGGACGCGGCCGGTGCTCGCGTTGCCGAGCTGGAGGGGTCGCGTTCGTGGCGCCTGGCCTTCGACGCTTCCTACGAGGGGGCGCTGTCCGTTCGCATCGGCTCCGATTCTGGCCTGTCGATCACTCTGGAGGAG
>CATWCG010000189.1:0-4374 GCA_958349165.1 uncultured Actinomyces sp.
CGACGGGGGCGACGATTCGGGAGATGGAGCGTGTGCTCGGTCGCCTGGATGGGGTCGCGGCGTTGGCCCGACCGGGGCTTATCTCATGACGCAGGTCACCGGTATGGGGTATGCTGTAGGCACAGACTTTCGATAGCGCGATGGGCACAGACGCCTGTCGCGTCAGTGCGGGAGGTGATAGCTCAGATCACGGTTCGGGCAGTGAGCACCGAACAATCCCCACCCGCGGGCAACGATGCCCGCCGCACACCATGGAGGAAACACATGGACATCACCGTCGTCGCACGTAATGCCGAGATTCACCCGAATTTCCGGGCATACGTGGAGGAGAAGGTTTCGAAGATCACCCAGTTCTACCCGCGCGCGCAGCGCGTGGACGTCGAGCTGACTCACGAACGTAACCCCCGCCAGGCCGACACCGCTGAGCGTATCGAGCTGACCGTCTACGGCAAGGGCCCGATCATCCGCGCGGAGGCTCAGTCCGCGGATCGCTACGCGGCCGTCGACATCGCCGCCGGTAAGCTCTACGAGCGCCTGCGCCGCCTGCGCGATCGCGTCAAGGATCACCGCCGTCGGTACCCGCGCGACCTGGCCGAAGCCGAAATCCTCGAAGTCGCTCCCGTCGTCGAAGAAGTCGCCGAGCCTGAGCCTGAGGCCCCCAAGCCGCTGCGTAGCGCGGAGGATCTGAAGGTCGGCGAGGCCCGTGAGGAGCAGTGGGGCGACACGCCCATCATCGTGCGCCAGAAGGTGCACGAGGCGCCGCCGATGAGCGTGGACGAGGCCCTCGATCAGATGATGATGGTCGGCCACCCCTTCTTCCTCTTCGTCGACAAGGACACGAACCAGCCGTGCGTCGTCTACCACCGTCACGGGTGGACGTACGGCGTGCTTCGCTTGAACACGACGATCTGACGGTTCACTGATGTGGCTGTGCCCCGGGCCTCGGGCCCGGGGCACAGCCGCATGTTCGCTCTGAGACGTTAAATGCGTCCATGTTCGCGCGGGCGTTTCCACTTTGGGCAGTTAGTTCGTAAACTAATGGGTGGATTTGACTGTCCGCTCTACAAGGGGGCGGGCTATAGACGTCAGGAGCTATTCGTGTCGATTATTGACAAGATCCTTCGCGCGGGCGAAGGCCGGATGCTGCGCAGGCTGGATCGTCTCGCGTCGCAGGTTGATGCCTTGCAGGAGGACTTCGAGGCGCTGACGGACGAGGAGCTGCAGGCCAAGACCCAGGAGTTCAAGGACCGCCTCGAGGAGGGCGAGACCCTGGACGACATCCTGGTCGAGGCGTTCGCGACGGTCCGCGAGGCCTCGTGGCGTATCCTGCGCATGCGTCCCTTCCACGTTCAGGTCATGGGCGGCATCGCCCTGCACCAGGGCAAGATCGCGGAAATGAAGACCGGTGAGGGCAAGACCCTGGTCGCTACGATGCCGTCCTACCTGCGTGCGCTGACCGGTAAGGGCGTGCACGTCGTGACGGTCAACGACTACCTGGCGAAGTACCAGTCGGACCTGATGAGCCGCGTGTACAACTTCCTGGGCATGACGTGCGGCTGTGTCCTCGTGGGCCAGACGCCTGCCGAGCGCCGCGAGATGTACGCCTGCGACATCACCTACGGCACGAACAACGAGTTCGGCTTCGACTACCTGCGCGACAACATGGCGCAGGTCCCGGAGGACATGGTCCAGCGCGGCCACGCCTTCGTCATCGTCGACGAGGTCGACTCGATCCTCATCGACGAAGCCCGTACCCCCCTCATCATCTCGGGTCCCGCGGACGGCGACCTGAACCGCTGGTACGTGGAGTTCGCCCGCATTGCGCGCCTGCTCACGCGCGACGAGGACTACGAGGTCGACGAGAAGAAGAAGACCGTCGGCATCCTGGAGCCCGGCATTGATAAGGTCGAGGATCAGCTGGGCGTGGAGAACCTCTACGAGGCCGCGAACACCCCGCTGATCGGCTTCCTGAACAACGCGATCCGCGCCAAGGAGCTGTTCTTCAGGGACCGCGACTACATCGTGGACGGCGGCGAGGTCCTCATCGTCGACGAGCACACGGGCCGCGTCCTGCCGGGCCGACGCTACAACGACGGCATGCACCAGGCGATCGAGGCCAAGGAAGGCGTGGAGATCAAGGCCGAGAACCAGACGCTGGCCACGATCACGCTGCAGAACTACTTCCGTCTCTACCCCGAGGGCTCGCGCTCGGGCATGACCGGTACGGCCGAGACGGAGGCCGCGGAGTTCGCGTCGACCTACAAGATCGACGTCGTCCCGATCCCCACGAATAAGCCGATGATCCGCAAGGACCAGCCCGACCTCGTCTATCCGACGGAGAAGGGCAAGCTCAACGCGATCATCGAGGACGTGGTCGAGCGCCACGAGGCCGGCCAGCCCGTCCTCATCGGTACCGCGTCGGTCGAAAAGTCCGAGCTGCTATCCCAGATGCTCACGAAGAAGCACATCCCGCATCAGGTGCTCAACGCCAAGCAGCACGCCCGCGAGGCCGCCGTCGTCGCGATGGCGGGTCGCAAGGGCGCGGTGACGGTCGCCACGAACATGGCCGGCCGTGGTACCGACATCATGCTGGGCGGTAACTCGGAGTTCATCGCCCAGGCGAACCTGGCCGCCGAGGGGCTTGATCCCAAGGAGAACCCGGAGGAGTACCGCGAGGCGTGGCCCAAGGCCCTGGAGGCCGCCGAGGAGGCCGTCGAGGCCGAGCGCGAGGAGGTGCGCGAGCTGGGCGGCCTGTACGTGCTCGGTTCGGAGCGCCACGAGTCGCGTCGTATCGACAACCAGCTGCGTGGACGAAGCGGTCGTCAGGGTGACCCGGGCGAGTCCCGCTTCTACCTGTCGATGGAAGACGACCTGATGCGCCTGTTCAACTCGGGCATGGCCCAGCGCATCATGGCGTCGGGCGCCTACCCGGAGGACATGCCGCTGGAGAATCGCCTGGTGTCGCGCTCGATCGCGTCGGCCCAGCACCAGGTGGAGGCCCGCAACTTCGAGATCCGCAAGAACGTCCTGAAGTACGACGACGTGATGACGGGTCAGCGCGAGACGATTTACGCCGAGCGCCGCAAGGTGCTCGAGGGTGAGGACATGGGGCCGCAGCTGCGTTCCTTCGCGGAGTCGCTCGTGACGGGCCTGGTCGACGAGGCGATCGCCGGCAAGGCGGTGGATGAGTGGGATCTGCCCTCCCTGTGGGAGAACCTGCGCGGTTACTACCCGCCGTCGGTGTCGATCGAGGAGGTCGAGGAGGAGCACGGGGGCAGGAATTCCCTGGTCCGCGACGACCTCGTGACTGAGCTCGTGGGCGATATTCACGCGGTGTACGCCGACACGGAGGAGCGCCTCAACGAGAATCCGTTGGCGCAGGCTCAGCTGGGCGATGAGCCCATGCGCACGCTTGAGCGTCGCGTCGTCATCTCCGTGGTGGATCGCCTCTGGCGCGAGCACCTCTACGAGATGGACTACCTGAAGGAAGGTATTGGCCTGCGCGCGATGGGTCAGCGCGACCCGCTCGTCGAGTACAAGGACGAGGGCGCCCAGATGTTCCAGGCGATGGTCGAGCGCATCCGTGAGGAGTCCGTCCAGCAGGTGTTCTCTTACGCCAAGCAGTTCGAGCGTGCCCTGGCCTCGGCGGAGGAGCAGGCGGGTGGCGCGATTACGCGCGCGACCGTTGCGCCGGCCGACAAGGGGGAGGCGAGCGAGCCTCGTCGCGAGGCCGACGCCGAGCCGAGCGTCGAAGAGGTGGCGTCCGCCGAGTCCGCCGCTTCCGAGGCTGCGCGCGAGGCCGTGGCGCGTGCCCGTTCGGTCATGGGCACCGTGGGCCGCGAGAAGGCGCCGAGCCGCGTGAGCTACAGCTCCGCGGAGGGTGCGTCGGCCCCGTCCGCCACCGGCGGTAACCGCGCGGAGCGTCGCGCGGCCGCCAAGAAGCGTCGCCGCCGCTGACGCGCGTCGTTTGAGTGGGCGAGGGGGTTCCTGCGGGAGCCCCCTCGCTCCGTTTGAGTGGGGTGTGGGTTAGGCGAGTTCGAGGGCGGTCGTCATCCATCGTCCCCGGTACTCTTCGAGGCGCAGGGCGAGCGCGAAGGTGCGCGTCGCCGTGGCGACGATGACGGCCACCTCCGTGTGCTTCTCGTCGATCGCGCAGGTGCGCACGTGAATGGCCGTGGTGCCTCGAGCGCAGGGGGAGAGGTGGACGCCGACGAGGGCGGCGTAGAGGTCGGGGAGGAGCCACCTGCGTAGCTGGGGCGCCTGGCGGGCTCCGGTGACGACTTCGACGATCGCGCGGGCGAGGAGGGCGGCCCAGGGGCCCGGATCCGGCAGGTCGGTACACAGGACGTCACGGTCGGGCATCGGACCGAGGGC
>CATWCG010000190.1:0-4372 GCA_958349165.1 uncultured Actinomyces sp.
CGGAAGTCCGACCAGGACGCGTGCGTGAACATGGGGGTGCCCGCGCAGTCGCCGGCCGCCCACACGCCCTGCGCCGACGTGCGCAGGTGCTCATCCACCGCGACGAAACCGTGATCGGTCAGCTCAACCCCGGCCTCGTCCAGGCCGATGCCATCCGTGTTGGGCACGCGACCTGCGGCCACCAGGACCGCCTCGGCGGACACCGTCGAGCCATCGGACAGTGTCAGCGTCGTCGTGTCGCCCTCGCGCGAGGCCGCCTGGGCGCGGCCGCGCACAATCCGCACGCCGGCGGCTTCCAGGCCAGCCTCGACGACGCGGGCGGCGTCCTCGTCCTCGCGCGGCAGCACGTGATCGCCCGACGAGATGAGTGTGACGTCCACGCCGAAGGTCGCCATCATCGACGCGAACTCCACGCCGATGTAGCTGGCGCCGATGATCGCCAGGGAGGAGGGGAGCTCCTCGAGGCGCAGGATCTCCTCGTTCGTCCACGCGCCCGACTCCCACAGGCCGGGGATCGCGGGACGCGCCGGGCGCGAACCCAGGTTGATGAGCACGCGCTCGCCGCGGATCGTGCGCTCGCCGCCGTCCTCAAGAGCGATGGTCACCGTGCGCTCGCCCGTGAAGCGGGCCTCGCCGCGGATAAAGTCCAGGCCGGGGGCCGCGAACATCTTCTCGTGCGCGCCCACCATGGCGCCGACGATGCCCTCCTTGTGGGCGCGGAGCTTGGACAGGTCCACGTGCGCGCCCTCGGTACCGACAATGCCGAACGCCTGGTCCGTGCGCGCGTCGCTCAGGCGGCGAGCCGAGTTAACCAGCGACTTCGTGGGGATGCAGGCCACGTTAATGCAGGTGCCGCCGACGAAGCGACGCTCCACCATGGCGACCTTCCAGCCGGCCTTCGCGCGCTCCATCGCCAGGGACTTGCCGGCCTTGCCGCCGCCAACGACCAGCAGGTCGACGGTCTCAATTGCGTTCGTGGACATGGTTCTCCTTCAGGTTGTGAGGTGATACTTCCTCAACGCTCGCCCGGTCGATCTATTCCATAGGGTGAGCAGGCCGGACGTGTCGCTTCTCACCCGCGGATGGCGAGATGCCAGTCGATTGGCTGTTGTATAGGAGCGGTGTGTCATAGTGTGGTCCTGCCGTTCGTTGAAAGTGCCTCCGGCATGCTTGAATAGAGCCATGAGGGCTCTAGAAATTGGTGATTTCAAAGAGGATGTCGGTGCCGCGCTCGCGCGGGCCTCATCCGGGGAAGTCGTCACGCTCACTGAGGAAGGCCAGCCCGTCGCCGAGCTGGGTCCCGTGCGCATGTCGACCTACCAGCAGTTGCGCGACTTGGGTCTCGAGCGCCCCGCCATGGCGGACCTCGATACCTATCAGATGCCGTCCAAAAACCTTCCTGACGGGAGAGGTGTCGTCGGCAAACTGCAGGACTGACGACGTTTGTCACCACGCTCCATGTGCTACCATGTAGCACATGGAGACTGTTGGTATTCGCGAGCTGCGTCAAAACGCCTCCCAGGTGGTCGCCAGGGTTGCCGCCGGCGAGGTCATCACCATCACCGATCGCGGCCGCCCGGTCGCGCAGATGAGCCCCCTTGCGAGCTCATCGATCGAGCGCCTCCGCGAGCGCGGGTTGATAATCCCCGCCACTCGGAGCTTTGAGGAGTACTGCGCGTCGACGAAGCCGACGACAGGGCCTCCGCTCAGTCCGGTTCTCCAGCAACTGCGCGACGAAGAGCGCTACTAATGGCTCTGTACTTCGACACGTCGGCGCTCGTCAAGCTCATCATCCCCGAGGAGGGGACGGAGGCGCTTGAGACGTTCATCAATCGGGCCGACTGCGGCTTGTGGACCAGTGAACTGTCGCGCACGGAACTGATGCGCGCGTGTGTGCGCCGGGGAGCGGATGCGTCGCAGGTGCGCCAGCTTCTGTGGAGTTTTTCCACGCTGACCTTCGACACTGAGATGTTCGACCTGGCGGGGCGGCTCCTGCCCGTGGAGCTGCGCAGCCTCGACGCGTTGCACCTGGCTGCCGCGCTTTCGATTGGCCGCGATCTCCAAGCCATTGTTACCTACGACAAGCGCATGGCGGACGCGGCGCGCAAGAGCGGAATTCCCGTCGAGTCACCGTGCTGATTCGCTTTCGCCTCCGAGTCAGGCTCCGCGTGCCCGCGCGCACTTCCCGCTAGCTCCGGCGCTTGGCCCGGTTCGTGGGTTCCGCGTGCAGCGGGTCCTCGGGCCACGGGTGCTTGGGGTAGCGCCCGCGTAGCTGCGCGCGCACGTCCCGGTAGGGTCCCGTCCAAAACGACGTCAGGTCGGAGGTGACCGCCGCGGGCCTGCCCGCCGGGTCCGTCAGGTGCAGCACCAGGGGCACGCGCCCGTCCACGAGCCGGGGCGTGTCCGTCCACCCGAAGGCCTGCTGGACGCGCAGGGTGAGCACCGGGTGCGGTCCGCTCCAGTCGATCGCTCGTGTGCCCCCGGATGGAATCGGGAGCTTCTCGGGCGCCAGCTCGTCCAGGCGAGCAGCCTGCGGCCACGGCAGCATCGAGCGCAGCGCGTCGAGCATCGGCACCGTCGACAGGGGAGTTCCCGATGCGAGACGCCGTCCCCACGGTGCTAGCCACTGGCGCGCGCTGCCCGCCAGGGCCTGGTCCGACACGTCCGGCCAGGGTGCGCCGAGCGCCTCGTGCAGCGCGCGCATACGTTCACGCAGGGACGAGGCCTCCTTGCCCCAGCCGAGCTCGCCGAGCCCGCGCGAGGCCAGGTGATCGGCCACCAGCGCGGTCGCCTCCTCCTCGCTCAGGGCGCGCGCGGGGGAGGAGGACAGGGGGATCGCTCCGAGGGAGCGCGAGCGGGTCGCGCGCAGCACGCCCTTGTCGATCGATGCGTCCGTGCGGGTCGCCAGCAGCGCAGCGCCCGCCTCCAGCGCGTCCTCCTCGCTCAGCGGTACGGCCGCGAGGATGCGCGCATGGCGCGAGGCTGGGGCGCGGTCGATGGCGGCGACCGCCAGCCACTCCTGGCCTTCCAGGGGAGAACCCTCGGGCAGCTCGGCGCCCACGCCCCCGGCCAGAATGTACGCGGACGAGGCCGGGCGGCGCCGCGCGATCCACTGCGGGTAGGCGAGCGCGCAGGTCAGGGCCAACTCGTCCTCGCGGGTGCGCGCGCCTGGCCGCCTCTCCCGGGAACCGCCCGCACTGCGCGCGTTGCCGCGCGGCGCCTCGGGGGCGTCGGCGCCGGGCAGGTCGAGCCCCGCCAATTCGTTGCTCGTCAGCCTGGACGCAAGGCGCTTCAGGCGCGCCTCCGTCTCCGTGATCCGGGCCGCTTGGGCGCGGCCGACCCCCGAGTCCCCGCCGCGCCCGAGCCTGCGCTCCACGCCGCCCAGGTCGGCGCCCGGCGCGCGCACGTCCTCCGACAGGAGGGCCACGAAGCGCGCCGCCTTCGACGCACCGATGATGCCGCTCGCCGCCAGGAGGGCCCTGCCGAGCGGCGGGTCCAACGGCAGCGCCGCCAGGGTGCGGCCGAGCGCGGTGGCGGCCCCGGCCTCGTCGATGGCGCCCAGGGAGGACAAACGCTCCCCGGCGGCCTCCCACGTGCCCGCGGGTGGAGCGTCCAGCAGGGCGAGCTCCTCCACCGGCGTGCCCCAAGCGGCGACCTGGAGGCGCGCGTCCGTCAGGTCCTGCGTCGCGATGCCCGGCGCGGACTGCGCGGGCCGGCGCGCCACGTCGACCGAATCCATGACGCGCACGGCGACGCCCGGGCCGGTGCGCGCGGCTCGGCCCGCACGCTGCTCCAGGCGCGCGAGCGAGGCGGGGACCGTCACCAGGGAAGATAACGAGCGCCCCGCGTCGAAGCGCGGCTCGCGCGCCAGGCCCGCGTCCACCACGACGGACACGCCCGGAACCGTGAGCGAGGACTCCGCAATGGACGTGGAGAGGATGACGCGGCGACCGCTCGCAGGGGAAAGCGCCCGGTCCTGCTCGGCGGCGCTCAGCTGACCGTGCAGCGTCAACACGTCCACTCCGGGCAGGCTCAGCGCCCGGCGCACGGCCTCGATCTCGCCCACGCCCGGCAGGAACACGAGGAGCGACCCCTCGGTGGACGCGACCGTCTCCTCGACCGTGCGCGCCACGTGCGCCAAGAACTCGCGGCGCACGCCCACGCGATCCTTCCCGATCGCCCCCACGGCCTCCACGCCGCGCGGCGGGGGAGCGTAACGCAGCTCCAGAGGGTGGATATCGCCCGGAATATCAACGAGCGCGGGCTCCTTACCCGTGGCATCCTCCAGCCAGCTCACCGTGCGCGAGGCCTCCCGCGTCGCCGACGTCAGTGCGAGACACAGGGCCGCGCGCTGCGCCGAGCGGGCGTCCAG
>CATWCG010000191.1:0-4352 GCA_958349165.1 uncultured Actinomyces sp.
CGGCGGTGTCCCCGATGGTGCGCATGAGGGAGGCGTTGACGAACGCGCCGACGACGATGCCAATGAATGGCACGATCTGCGCGATCTTCAGGCTGGCCAGACGCGCGCCGATGGAGGCGACCAGGGAGTTTATGGCGGCAGAGAACACGTTGGTTCCGACGCTATCCATCGGTCCGCGCTTGGCGACGTCGCGCATCACCTTGTTGAAGGCGATCATCGTCGTCTGCTTCTCTACGACTGCGCCTTCTCCGGCGCTCTCCGGGTCGATCGCCTGCGAGAGCACCATCGTGGCGAAAAGGTTTTCGGCGGGATCGACCGTGTCGTAGCCGTAGTAGGCCGCCGTGTGGGACACGAGCCGCGTCGCGGCACCGAGGAAGGTCGCGATGTCGAGGGCGACCACCGAGGCCGTGAGGGCGATCCCGGGGGCCGAGGCGACACCCAGGCCGAGGACCGCGGCGATCGAACCGCCGGAGGCGACGACGCCACTGAACGCCCCCTCGGCGGCTGCGGCGCTCGAATACGCGATCTTCAGGTGGGGTCTCACCGGGCGAATCTGGTCGAGGTCCAGGCCGAGACGGCGAATGTCCTGCAGGCACTCGACGTCGTAGCCCGCCTCGCGGTACGCCTTGAGGATGAGGCGTCGACGCACCGAGGCCTCGGACACCGAGGTCGCTTTCTCCATGAGGCCAAGCCCCACCGCGGACACCGCCCGGGCGACGGCAGCACCCCCGGGGACCTTGCGCGCCACAGACACAATCGTGACGAGGGGCGCCATCAGGTAGGAACGCAGGCGCTGGGAGATGACGCGAGGGCGCCTGGGGCTGATCTGTGCTTCTTTCCAACGCTGGATGTCCTCCCACTGGGCAGCGTCGCCGGCGCTCATGCGCGCGCGGGCCTGCTCGTGGGCAGGCTCGTCGTCCCTGGAGGTTTCTTTCACGCTGCCACCCTACACAACGCGGCGGCGTCACGAGGCGTGGGGGCGCCCACCGCCCTGTTATGCTGAAGTCTTGGTCATCACTCGTGGCCTCACGACGAAGGAATTACCGTGGATTCGCGCGCACAGCTCATTGATCGGGTCAACGCCCTGCACGACGAGGGCGAGCATCAGAAGATCATCGCACTGATCGAACAGCTGCCTCCATCATCGATGGGCTACGAGCTCACGTGTCTGCTGGCGCGCGCCTACATTAACTACGCGCAGCCGTACATGAATTCCTTCTCCGAGCACATCAATCACGCCGTGGAGCTGCTGCGCAGCGTCGAGGCGGAGGGCCTGTCCGACCCGCTGTGGTACTACCGCATCGGTAGCGCCCTGTATTGGCTGGACCGGGAAGAGAGCGCCCTGACGTACCTCGAACAGTGCGTCGCCATGGACCCGTCCAACGCTTACGCGCCCGAGCTGATCGAGCAGTGCCAGCGTGCCCTTGATCGCCGCAGGATCGTCCGCCCCGTCGACTTTGCGCGCCTCGTCAGCTACTTCGAGGAGAAGGACTACAGCTACGAGGTGGAGGACCAGCACGTCTACACGAACTTCACGCATGGCTTTTTCATTTTCTCCATCGCCAACGACGACACGGACCTGTGCATGTGGGGTGCCGTGCGTGAGGAGGTGTCGATGGAGCTGCGTTCTCGCCTGCTCCAGGCGTGTAACGACTGGAATAGCTCGACGACGTGGCCGAAGGTCTACGTCGCCACGCTGGATGACGGCCGTCAGCGCCTGTGCGCGGAGCAGTTCGCGATTATCCGCCTGGGTATGACGGACGCGCAGCTCTTCGACAACATCGACCGCTTCATTTCGGCCGCTGAGGCGTTCTTCAAGGATCAGATCGAACGCATCCCCGCCCTGGGCGGCACCGCCGAGTAGGAGCAGCCTCCGAGCGCGCAGGAGCCGACCGCTCGGGGCCGACCCGCCCGAGCGCGGGGCTTCTCCGCGCGGGCGGCCACGGCCTCGTCGAGGGGACGAGGCCGTGGCACGTGTCGCGCGTCGCCGCGCCCCACTCTCCGCGATGACATACACTGTACATACAAGAGGGAGGGGCGATATGCCGACACAAACGACCGCAACAAAGTCCTCGCGTATCAATCTGCGACTGACTCCCGCCCAGGAGGAGAAGCTCCGCTACGTCGCGGCCTCCTCGCAGACGTCTCTGAGTGATTTCGTCCTCGCTTCGGCCTTGGATCGCGCAGATCGTGCGCTCGCAGACCAAACGGAATTTACCGCGGACGACGACGCTTTCGACCACCTGCTGGAGGCACTGGACACTCCCCTGCCGACGACGCGGATCCGCGCCCTCGCCTCCCGCCCCTCCCCCGTCGGATCGACGCTGACATGGACGCACTAGGACAGCCCACGCTGGAGCCTCCTCGACGGCTGGAGCGCCACGATCGACGCGGAGATTTCACGTGTGGCAACGACGAGCTAGATCAGTGGTTTCACCGTTACTCCTGGCACAACCAGAAAGCACACAACGCGGTGACATACGTGGCCCAGCAGGGCGGGCGCGTCGCAGGGTACTACGCACTTGCTGCAGCGACGATCCGGCGCGACTGGTCGCCGGCAAGCTTCGCCGCCCACCGGCCCCAATCCATTCCGTGCATGCTTCTGGCCCGACTCGCCGTCGATCGGAGGGCACAGGGCCAGGGCGTGGGTACGACGCTGCTGCTCGACGCGCTCCGCCGGACACTCGCGGCGTCCGACCAATTCGATATCGCCGCCCTCCTCATCCACTGTAAAGACGAGGAGGCGCGCGCCTTCTACATGCGCCACGTCGACGCACTGGAGTCTGCCGTCAGCCCGTTGCAGCTGATCGTCCCGACACGAACAATTGCCTGTGCCCTGGGCGGCACCGCCGAGTAGGAGCAGCCTCTGAGCGCGCGGGGGCCACTCGCGCGGGGCTGATCACGCGGGGCCGACTTGCCCGAGTGCAGGGCTTCTCCGCGCGGGTAACCACCGCCTCGTCGAGGGGACGAGGCCGTGGCCCGCTCCCAGTCAGATGCGCGGCACGTAGACGCTCAGTCCGCCGTCGCTGACAAGGCCCGTCAGCGTCCCATCGTCGGCGACGTGCACGGGCGGGTGGCCGCCGATGAGGCACTCCCACTCCTCGCCCGCGTGGTGGGCGCCCACGGACAAGGTTTTCTCGGCGGCGCGGCGGTCGGATAGGATGACGGCGCAGCCCGTGCCGGGCACGTCCGCCCTGCCTTCGCGGGCGAAACCGACGACGTCGGGGTCGTCGAAGGCGCTGTGCTGGGGGCCGATCGCGGCGCGGAAGCGCACGCCCATGAGGATGGGGAGCTCACGCACGGCGGGCAGGTCGCCGGTCTCGGGGGTGCCCAGGAGGTCGCCCCAGAAGACGCAGGGCACCCCGGCCTCGTTGAGGAGGATGAGCGCGTAGGCGGCTGGCTTGAACCAGGAGGCGACCGTGGATGCCAGCGACTGTCCGGGCTGCGTGTCGTGGTTTTCGACGAAGGTGACGGACAGTTCGGGGATCGACGCCGTGAGCGTGCCCTCCCACAGGCGCGACAGGTCCACGTTGCCGTCCGAGACAGAGGCCTGGTGCAGGTGGTAGTGCAGGGGCACGTCGAAGAGCATGGCGTTGGGAACCTCGCGCAGGTAGGCTTCAAGTTCGCGCACGTCGCCGCTCCAGTACTCGCCGACGGCGGGCAGGAGGCGGCCCGTGGAGGTGCGCAGGTCTTCGAGCCAGCGCGCGTAGAAGTCGGAGCCGACGTGCTTGACGGCGTCCAGGCGCAGCGCGTCGACGCCGGTCGTCTCCACGTACCAGCGGCCCCAGCGGTCCAGCTCGTCGCTGACGCGCGGATCGGTGACGTGCACGTCGCAGCCCATGAGGTAGTCGAAGTTGCCGAACTCGGTGTTGACGGACTCGTTCCAGTGCTTGCCTTCGAAGAGCCACAGGCCCTTGCGCTGCGTGGCTTCGTCCCAGTCGATGCCGTGGAAGCACGTCCAGTCCCACGTGAAGTCCGAGTAGGCGCCGCCGCGCCCCGGGAACGTGAAGCGGGTCCACGCTTCGATCGTTTCGGGCTCGCCGAGGGCCTGGTGGCGGTCCTGCGGGTTGATCGGTGTCGCACGCACGGTTTCGGTCGCGTCCGCGCCCATGCGGTGGTTGAGGACGATGTCGGCGCACACGGCGATCCCCGCCTCGTGCAGGGCGTCGATGGCGGCCAGGTATTCGTCCCTCGTGCCGTACTTCGTGGGGATCGTGCCCTTCTGGTCGAACTCGCCCAGGTCGTACAGGTCGTAGACGCCGTAGCCGACGTCGTCGAGGCCGAAGTTTCCTTTGTAGGCGGGCGGCAGCCAGATGATGGTGACGCCCAGGTCCGCGATCGCCTGCGCATGC
>CATWCG010000192.1:0-4343 GCA_958349165.1 uncultured Actinomyces sp.
ACCGCACATCAACCCCACCGCACCCATCGCGCCGACGATCCTCCTGCCCGGAGACCCGCTGCGCGCGAAGTTCATCGCCGAGAACTACCTCGAAGACGTCCAGCAATTCAACGCCGTGCGCAACATGCTGGGCTTCACCGGCACCTACCGCGGTACCCCCGTCTCCGTCATGGGGTCGGGCATGGGCATCCCGTCGATCTCCCTGTACGCCTACGAGCTGATCCACGAATTCGGCTGCACGCGCCTCGTGCGCGTGGGCACCTGCGGCGCCCTCCAGTCGGGCGTCAACCTGTACGACGTCGTCGTCGCCCAGGCCGCGTGCTCGAACTCCGCGTTCCTCGACCAGTACCAGTTCCCCGGCTCCTACGCGCCGATCGGTTCCTACCGCCTCATCGAGGACGTGGTGCGCCGCGCCCGCGAGGCCGAGGTCCCGGTCCACGTCGGCAACGTCTTGTCCTCCGACACGTTCTACAACGCGAACCCGACCTTCAACGAGGCCTGGCAGCGCATGGGCGTGCTCGCGGTCGAGATGGAGACCGCTGGCCTGTACGCGACCGCCGCCCACGCGGGCGTCGAGGCCCTGGGTGTCTTCACGGTCTCCGATTCCCTGGTGACGGGCGAGGCGACGGACGCCCAGGCGCGCCAGACGTCCTTCACGACCATGATGGAGCTGGCCCTGCCCCTGGCCACGCTCTGACGCGAACAGAAAGGACACCCATGAACAAGCGTGACGTGGCAGCACTCATCGACCACACGATCCTCAAGCCCGAGGCCACCAAGGCGGACGTGGCGCGCATCGTCGAGGAGGGGGCCGCCGCCGGCACCTTCTCGGTGTGCGTGTCGCCCTCGATGCTGCCCCTGGACGTGCCCGAGGGCCTGAAGGTCGCCTGCGTCGTGGGCTTCCCCTCGGGCGCTGTCAAGCCCCAGGTGAAGGCCTTCGAGGCCGCCCAGGCCGTGGCCGACGGCGCCGACGAGATCGACATGGTCATCAACATCGAGCTGGTCAAGGACGCGCGCCTCCACGAGCTCGAGGAAGAGATCAAGGCCGTTCGACGGGTCGTGCCCGCCCCGCGCGTCCTCAAAGTCATCATCGAGTCGGCCGCCCTGAGCGACGACGAGATCGTCGCCGCCTGCACCGCCGCGATGGCCGCAGGCGCGGACTTCGTCAAGACGTCCACGGGCTTCCACCCCGCGGGCGGCGCGTCGACCCACGCCGTCGCCCTCATGCGCGCCACCGTCGGCGACGCGCTCGGCGTCAAGGCCTCGGGCGGCATCCGCGACGCCGACACGGCGCTCGCCATGATCGAGGCCGGAGCCTCCCGACTGGGTGTCTCCGCCACCACCGCCATCCTGGCAGGACTGGAGGACTGACCCGTGGAGCTACTCGACAAGGCCCAGCGCTGGGCCGACCATGACCCGGACTCGGCCACGGCCTCGTCCCTGAAGGCCGACGTCGAGGCCGCGCGCGTCGGTGACGAGGAGGCGCTCGCCCGCGTGGGCGCCGCCATGAACGGCCCCCTCGAGTTCGGCACGGCCGGCCTGCGCGGCGTCGTCGGCCCCGGCGAGTCCCGCATGAACCTGGCCGTCGTCATCCGTGCGACCGCCGGCCTGTGCGAGGTCGTCAAGGCCCACGCGACGGGCACCCCCACCCTGGTCGTGGGCTGCGACGCCCGCTACGGCTCCTCCGAGTTCGCTACGGCCGCCTGCCGCGTCGCCTCCGCCGCCGGCGTTCGCGTCCTCGCGCTGCCCCAGGCGAACCCGACCCCGCTGACCTCCTTTGCGGTGCGCCACTACGGCGCGGACGCGGGCGTCATGGTGACGGCCTCGCACAACCCCGCCCCGGACAACGGCTACAAGGTTTACCTGGGTGGCAGCGTCGTCACCGGCGACGGGCAGGGCGTCCAGATCGTCCCTCCCTTCGACGCTGAGATCGCCGCGGCCATCGAGGCTGCGCCGCCCGCCGACGAGGTCCCCATGAACGATGACCTGGTCGAGGCCGTGGACCCGCGCGAGGAGTACGTCGCGCAAGCCGTCGCGCTCGCCTCCGGCGAGGCCGACGCCCGCGCGGACCTGCGCATCGTCCTGACCGCCATGCATGGCGTGGGCGCCGCGATGACCGCGCGCGTGCTGGCCGAGGCCGGCTTCACGCACGTGTCGCTCGTCGCCGCGCAGGCCGAGCCCGACCCCGACTTCCCGACCGTGCCCTTCCCGAACCCCGAAGAGGCCGGCGCCCTCGACATGGCGATCGAGCAGGCCCAGGCAGAGGACGCCGACCTGATCATCGCGGTCGACCCCGACGCGGACCGATGCGCGCTCGCGGTGCCCGACCCGCGTGCCGAGGCCGGATGGACCCCGCTGAGCGGCGACCAGATCGGCTGCCTGCTTGGAGAGTTCCTGGCCTCGCGCGGCCTGGAAGGGTCGCTCGCGAACTCGATCGTGTCCTCGCGCCTGCTGGCGCGCATCGCCCACGCTCACGGGCTCGAACACCACACGACGCTCACGGGCTTCAAGTGGATCGCGCGCGCCCCTCAGCTGGCTTTCGGCTACGAGGAAGCGATTGGTTTCTGCCCGAATCCCTCCGTCGCGCGCGACAAGGACGGGATCGCCACGTCCGTGGTCGCCGCCTCGCTGTTCGCTGCGCTCAAGACCGAGGGGCGTACCGCCTGGGACGAGCTGGACCGCCTGGCCCACGCCCACGGCCTGCACGTAACCGGTCCGTTGACCTTCCGCGTCGAGGAGATCGAGCAGATTGCGACCGGCATGGCGCGCCTGCGCGCCCAGCCGCCGAGCGAGCTCGCGGGCTCGCCGGTCGTCGAGGTGTCTGACCTGGCGGAGGGCTACCGGGGCCTGCCGCCCACGGACGGGGTCCTGGTGCTCACCGAGGCGGGGGACCGCGTCATCGCGCGTCCGTCGGGCACCGAGCCGAAACTCAAGTGCTACCTCGAGGTCATCCTGCCCGCCCCCGAGGGCGAGCCGGTCCCGTGGGATGCAGCCTACGAGCGCCTCGAGCTCACCAAGCGAGAGTTTGGTCAGATTATCGGCCTGTAAACGCTGATGGGGGCCTCCGTTCGGCGATTGACAAGGGGCACATCCCTGCGCACGAAAATAGATAACGCTATACTTGCGTATATGTCACCTCGCATTGAATCGTCGACGGAGGCCCTTCCCTTCGCCGACCGGCCCGTCGAGAAGGCGCCCGGCCACTGGGTGCTCGCGCGCGCCGGAAAGACGGTGCTGCGCCCCGGAGGACTCGCCCTGAGCACGTGGGCGCTCAAGCGCGCCGTCCTACCCGGCTCGGACGTCGTCGAGTTCGCCCCGGGCCTCGGCGTGACCGCCGCGGCGATCATCGGGGTGGGTCCCGCCTCCTACGTGGGTGTGGAACGCGATCCGAATGCCTGCGCGCGCGTGGACGCCATCGCCTCGGGCGTGGGGCGCTGCGTGAACGCCGACGCCGGGCAGACCGGCTTGCCGGATGAGAGCGCGGACGTCGTCGTCGGCGAAGCCATGCTCTCGATGCAGGGAGAGAAGGCCAAGCGCGCCATCATGGGGGAGGCCGCGCGCATCCTGCGCCCCGGCGGACGCTACGTCATCCACGAGCTGGCGATGCGCCCCGACTCCATCGGGGAGGAGCCCGCCACCGAGATCAGGAAGGCGCTGGCCCGCGCCATCAACGTCAACGCCCGCCCCCTGACGGTCGCCGACTGGCGGCGCGCCCTCGAGGACGTCGGCCTGGTCGTCGAGGAGACGCGCATGGCCCCCATGGCCCTGCTCAAGCCCGGCCGCATGGTCGCCGACGAGGGCGTGCGCGGCGCGCTGCGCATCATGCGCAACGTCGCGCGCGACAAAGACCTGCGCGAACGCGTCACCACGATGGCGCGCACGTTCAAGAAATACGACCGACACCTGTGCGGCGTCGCCATCGTCGCGCGCAAACCCAAGGAGAGCTAAGGAGAGCTAATGAGCCTATCACCCGACTCGAACACCGATGTCCCCACGCCCATCATGACGGACTTGCAGGACATCGCCTCGATGATCCAGGTCAACGAGGAGGCCACCGTCTCGCGCACCGTCATGCATGCCGAGGGCGTGCGCCTGGTCCTCTTCAGCTTCGATAAGGACGAGATCCTCAGCGAACACACGGCCGCGATGCCCGTCATCCTCCACACCCTCGAGGGCGCCCTCGAAATCGAGGCCGACGGCCGCACCGTCGTCCTGAGGCCGGGCGACGTCATCCACTTCGGCACGCGCCTGCCCCACGCCGTGCGCGCGCTCGAACCCTCGAAGATGGCGCTGTACATGCTGGATCGCCGCGAACGCCCCACTGCCTGAGCGCCGCCTCAACC
>CATWCG010000193.1:0-4343 GCA_958349165.1 uncultured Actinomyces sp.
CCGTGGGGAACTCCCAGAAGCGGTCGAGCTGGCGCGGGTGCGGGTAGGAGGGCAGACCGTGAGCGGTGGAGACCTGCTGGCGGAAGCCGTCCATCTCCTCTTCGGAGAGACGGCCTTCGAGGAACGCGCGGGCGTAGGGGCCGGGGGAGGCGTGTCCTTGGAAGAAGACGTGGTCGCCGCCGCCGGGGTGGTCCTTGCCGCGGAAGAAGTGGTTGAGGCCGACCTCGTAGAGGGTGGCGACGGATGCGTAGGAGGAGATGTGTCCGCCGACCTTGACGCCGGGACGCTGGGCGCGGGTGACTTGGACGGCGGCGTTCCAGCGGATCCAGCGGCGGTATTCGCGCTCCATGGCTTCGTCGCCGGGGAAGTAGGGTTCCTGGTCAACGGGGATGGTGTTGACGTAGGGGGTTGTGTATTCCTGGGGGAGCTGGACGCCGTTACGGCGCGCTTCGCTGAGCATGTGCAGCAGGATGTAGCGCGCGCGGGGACCGCCCTTTTCGTTGATGAGTCCGGTCAGGGACTCGACCCATTCGGCGGTTTCCTGGGGGTCGTTGTCGGGGACCTGGGGGATCAGCCCGTTGACGACGACGGGGCGTGACTCGTGGAGTTGGCTCACGGTGTACCTTCTCGCTTGACTCGGAGCTGCGACGTGCAGCGTTCGTGGGCGGAGTCTTCGATCGACACCGCGCATATCGGGACCATTGTCCCACTAATGGTGTGGCTTTGCTAGCGTTTGGGTGCGCGCGAGCCTATGAGGTGCGTATCACCGCACGTTGTCGTGGCGCGAATATGTAAACCCGCTGGTCAGGGGCCACCTGGTGGGGAGGTGTGTTTCGCCTGGTGTTATCCCTTGCGTTCGACCTGCTTTCATGCCCTAGGATGAAGGCGTGAACGTTGATATGACACTGAGCGCCAGCTCGTTGATGGGCGGTGCTGCGTGATGGCAGTGAGCCTGGGTTTTGCGTCCGATGCGATCGTGCAGGAGTTTTACGTCGATGACGACGTGGATCAGGGCGTGCGCGACGCGGTTGAAGGGGAGACGGGTCAGCCGCTCGTTGACGTCGATTACGCGGACGTCGTGGACGGTGCGATCGTCTGGTGGCGCGCTGATGACGCCGAGGAGGAGGACCTCGCGGACGTGCTCGTGGACGCGATGTCGAACTTGGATGACGGCGGCCTGATTTGGGTGCTGATCCCTAAGCCGGGGCGTCCTAATTCGGTGCGCGTGGGCGACGTGGAGGAGGCCGCGGAGATCGCGGGCCTGCACGCGACGACGTCGACGGCGCTGGGGCAGAATTGGGCGGGCGTGCGCCTGACCGCACGTCCGCGTTCGCGCCGCTAGTTTCATCGACGAGGCCGGGGCTGGGCGGCGCTGTCTTGTGCTGTGTCGCTCTGCCTCGGACGTGACCGTGCGTGCCTGTTCTGGTAGATTGGCGCGTGCGTGGGGCCTTTAGCTCAGTTGGCTAGAGCGTCTGGTTTACACCCAGAAGGTCATCGGTTCGAGCCCGGTAGGGCCCACAAACGCCCGGGGGCCGGAAGCGACAGCTTCCGGCCCCTCAGTGCTTGCTGTGAGCCGTGCGTGCGACGCGAGTCAGTCCTCCTGCGCCCTCTCCTCGGTGGGTGAGCTGTCCTCCCGCTGCGCCAGCTCCCGCCGAGCTGCCTCGAGTCTATCCCGCACCTCAATTGTCGATTCGTCGTCGGCCCCATAAATTCGTATATAGTCGTTGTGCAGCTCTTCGTACATGCTGATGGCTTTGGGAAGATCGCCTGCTTGTTCGTATGTCTGCGCGAGATCGTTGCGCGTGATACGCGTGTGGTGATGCGTGCTACCTAGGGTACGGATGCGTGCTTCTAACACGTACTCGTACATCTTGATGGCATCCGTGAGGCGGCCGACGGATTTGTATGCATCGGCGAGATTGTTGCGGGTCACGAGGGTATGTTTGTGGTCCGGTTTCAGAACTCGGTCGCGGCCTTTGACGACCTGCTCGCCCAGAGCGATGGCACGCTCAAGCTGGCCATCGTCCGCGTATGCGAGGGCAAGGTAGCTGCCTGTCATGAGCGTGTCCTCGTGGTCGCTGCTCAGGATGCGCGTGCGGTCGCCGAGGACCTGCTCGAAAAGATCAATAGCCTTGCCGGTGTCGCCCTCCCAGTAGTAGGCGTATGCGAGGTTGTTGCGTGAGGCCAGAGTGTCACGGTGGTCGTGGCCTTGAATAGCTGTCCGATCATCAATGACCTGCGCGTATAGGTCGAACGCTTCGTCGAACTGCTCTGCATACATGTACGTGAATGCGAGCTGTTCCTTCAAATTGAGAGCGGCTATCTCGTCTAGCTGTTGTGCCATATTCAGAGTTGCCAGTACGGGCTCTTCGAGAGCGAGCGCTTCGTAGAGAATCCCGAGATCGCGTGCGTGCGAGAGGGTGTGGGAAAGAATCAATGCGATCTGTTCATATTTAAAGAGAGATTTGGAATGCCCCTGCTCACTAATGGCACGAATCTGTTCGATGAGTGAACGGGTCTCACGGAGGCGTGATTCCGTATCGGTTCTGTCGAAGCTGTCGATGTTCACAGAACCGAGCAGGGTAGCAGCTGATTCGCATGCTTGTTCACGTTCTTCTTCGCTCCAGGATTCGCGCAGCACCTGCGCCTGGAGGCGATGAAGCATGGTCGTTGTTCCGTCTGCTGACTGCTGAATGATGGATCTGTCTATCAGCTCAGTCAAAGCGTCATGTGCATCGTCATCTGCGGCACGGTCACGGTCTCGACGGCCTTGGTAGTGATGCTCCTCGGTCAAGGGGTCGAGCCATCGTGTAGGTACACCAGATTCGGCGAGCAGAGCGAGCACACCCAAATGGCGGCGTGCTGCCCGACTCATGCCGGTTTCTAGTTCTTTGAGTGTGTCGTCGATGGCAACACGCAGTGCTGTGGCGACATCTCTTGCGTAGTAGTGCCCGGAGATCGCAGGCATGACGCGTTCGCTGCGGTAGGCGTCCAATCTGTCCAGGTATTGGGCCAGGTCTAGTTTACGTTTCTGAGCAAATGCTGCGGCCTGGGCAATGGCGAGAGGCAAGTCGCCGAGGCGCTCGGCTAACGCCTCTGCGGAGTCGTGATCGTCGGGCTTCGTGTCCGTGAGGAGGTATCTGATCGACTCTTTGCGATCGAACACCCCGACCCTGATTGTCGTCCAGGCTTGATCTTCCCAACCGACGTTGTCTGTCGTTGTTGCGACTACGCGCACGCCGTCGCCGCTCGGAATGAGTCCCGTCAGGTGATTGATGTCTTCCACGTTGTCGAAGACGATGAGCCTGTCGGCGGGAGCGGCGGACTTTAGGTGGTCGAGGCAACGACGGACGATTACGTCCTGAGCGGGTTGGTCGCTCGTGTCAATCTTTAGCCGCTTGGCGAGTTCGACCAGGTCGCTCTGGATAGTATCGGGTGATGCCGCGTTTATCCATGCGACGAGGTTCCAGTGTGCGTCCTCACACTGCTTAGCGAGAGCAGCGGCAAGCTGTGTCTTGCCGCAGCCGCGCATGCCCACCAGGACCGTGGGTTGTTTCGTTGGGTTGGTGATCAGCGCATTCAACTGTTCCTGCTCGCTACGCTCGACAAACCGGTTCTCCGCCACCACGTCCGGTCGACGACCGAAAAAGACGCGGCTCGGCTTACTCTCGCTGGAGACGAGCTCGGCGACCTTGTGGGGGACATCAGCTATTGTCTCGTGCATGCGAGCCAACGCTTCGCGACTCTCTCTGTCACTCTTTAACAACTGCTTGAGGGCGAGCTGTTGGTAGTTGGATGATCGCTCCGCATAAGTAATGTAAAGCTCAGTGACCGCTGTAATCAGTTCGTCGAAGTACGGAACCAGACGCTCATCTATCTGAATTCGACTGCTTCGCGCCCGTTCTTCAAAGAGTGCGCGAACAGCGTCAGGGTCATGTACAGCTTGTTCGAGGAGCTGCTCATGATCATCGATAGCGTCTAATATATCTTCAACTTCCGCGCACGGATTCGCCAGTCGATCGGGATCAATTCCTTCGCGTGAGCAGCGCTCGTTCATGTCCTGCATTCGCAAAGTCAGATCTTTGCTGATCCTGCGTTCAATGTCCTTTTGTGTCCCTCGTTGGCCAAGAAGTGACTGCGCAAGAAACGATATGGGGTCACGTGCCTCACTTGCGATGGCAGCAGCCTGGCTCTGTTGGGCTGCGTTGAGTAGCATTGATGCGAGTGCGACACCGACGTTAATTAGAGGAGCTGCTACAGGATCAACCATGAGTCAAATTGTATATCAGAAGGTTTGACAGTCCTAGTGAAGCTGAGCTGAAAGAGCTATCGCTCTCTGTGTA
>CATWCG010000194.1:0-4337 GCA_958349165.1 uncultured Actinomyces sp.
GGCCTAGTGCCCGGCTGGCTCTCTCACCCCACTGAAGTGCCCGATCGCGCACGCTTCCCCACAAATCTCGCACGTAATTTAACCCGGTCACTTTTGAGCACCACGAGAAAACGTTGGAATTGCAACGACGCGATTTCAATATCTGAAATAGTCCGCGAGGAATTACGTGCGACATTGTTGGGAAACCATGTCAGGTCCTACACGTCGCAGGGTCCTACACACCACGGGCCCTACGCATAACCGGAGCATGTTCATCGGATCGGTGCTCCAGTGTGGCTCGCGGCACGGACACCCCTACGCGCGCGCCTGGGCGTGCGGGGGCACGTTGGCCAGCAGGCGCGCGTCGTTGGCGCCATCGCCCCGGTCGGGGGAATCTGCCATGGAGCCCGGGCGCGTGTCCTCGGGCCGCACGCGATCCTCCCACGAGGGCGGCAGGCCCTCGGCGATGAGGCGCCGGTCCACCTCGGAGACGTAGCGCGCGACGCGACGGCGCTTGCGAGGGGCCTCACTCATCGCCGGGCTCCTGCTCGCCAGGCTCCCCGACCTCGTCGGTGTGCGGAGCGGCGGGCCGGGTGCGACGCACGACGTTGCCGAGGACCGCATCCGACTGGAAGCCGCGGCGCGTGATGCCCAGGGCCTCGCGCAGCTCCTCGGCCGTCTCCAGGTCGGTGCGTTCGACGCCGTCCGAGCGCACCCACGCAGCCATCTCATCGAGCTGGTCGTCGGAATAGGCCGCCAGCGGCAGGCCCTTCGCGATCGCCGGGCGGGGTCCGCGGTTCTCCTCGGACGCGCGTTCCTTGCGTGTGATGGCCAGCAGCATGCCGGTCGTGTCCTCGTCGGCCTTCTTGCGGCGCTGGGACTCCTCGTCGAGGTCTTCGTCGAGCATGGGCATGCGCGGCGAAGCGGGTGCGGCCTCACCAGCCCCCTCGCCCGACGTCTCACCCGATGCCTCGTCCGACGCACCACCCGATGCCTCGTCCGAGGCCTCGCCGGTGGGCCGGTCGCCGCCCTCAGCGCGCGCAGAGTCGGGCTGGTCGCCCGCGGCGACCGCTTCCTCCGAGGCGTCGTCGCTCACGTGCTCGGGCACCTCGACGGCGGGCGCCTCCTCGTGGGCGTTCAGCTCCTCGAGGGCGTCCAGGACGGCATCAACGATCGTCGACGCCTCCTTCTCCGGATCAATGAACAGGGCCATAGACAGGGCGGTGTAGACGCGCCAGCCCTGAGCCTCGAGCCAGCGGGGACGGGCGCGGTCGCGCACGCGCTGGCTGGGCTCGGACAGGTATTCCTCGTCGTCGGTGAGGACGGCGACCAGCAGGCGCCCGGGCGAATCCGGGTGGCCGATGGCCAGGGGGACGCGCATGCCGCCGGGGATGCCGACGTTTGCGACGACCTCGAGGCCACGCGAGTACAGGTGCTCGGCGAGGTCGACGAGGAGCCGATCGGGTTCGCCGGCCAGGACCGGCCACGCGTCCATTCCCTCGCCCGCGTGCCCCTCGGCGATCTCGATGAGGTCGACGAGCATGCGCGTGCCCTCGTAGTGGAGGCGCTCGCGGTCGATGTCGGCGCTGTGCAGGGCGGACACAAGGGTGAGGTCGCCGCGCACAACTCGCAGGATTTCGGCCAGCGTGTCGGCCCCCTCCTCGCTGGACAGCACGCCGAAGTCATGGATGACGCGCCCGTGGGGCGTCTTCGCGAAGCCGACCGACAGGATCAGGGACTCGCGGGTCAGGCCCACGGCCTGGTCGGGGCCGACGACCACGAAGGGCTCGGGGGTGGCCGGGTCGAAGAAGGAAGCAAGGCCGGGTTCATCGGCGCGCACGGAGGCCAGGGCCTCGGCGATGCGCTGCGCGTGGCGCTCAGACAGGGCGACGACGGCCAGGGAGCGCTCGGGGCACTCGACCGCGTGTTCGATGACGGCGTCGACGACGGCGCGGACCTCGGCGCCCGTGGACTCGATCGCGTGGGCGCCGGGCGCGGGCATGCCGGTGGCCTCGACCCAGCGGGCGCTCACGGGCGCGTTCGCGGCCGTCCACGGGACGGGGATTCCGGCGTGCTCGTAGCCGTAGCGGGCCAGGAGCAGGGCGACCTGGTCATTGAGACGCCGGGGGCCGGGTTCGACGCGCAGGGTGGGCAGGACGTTCGCGAGTGTGCGCGTCGCCCCGTCCTCGGAGGCGGCCGCGAGGTCGTCGATGACGACCAGCTGGTGGCCGCGCGCGATGATGGGCGCCAGCTCCGCCAGGGGCAGGCCGTCGGCACCGTCGAGGATGACCATGTCGACCGTGCGCCCGGTGGGGGCCAGCATGGGCACCATCGCGGGGACCGTCATGAGGACGGGAAGCAGGTGGCGCACCAGCGGGTAGGCGACGAGGAGCTCCAGGTCGGTGGGGGCACCGCCGTCGAGGAGCTCGCGCAGCTCCTCGTACTGGCTGGGGCGCGCCGCCAGCGCGTTCGTGCGGATTCGGCGAACCCCTGTGATGGCTTGGGGGATGAGCGAGGCCACCTGGGCCTCGTCGAGCTCGCGTCCCTCGCGGGCGAGTTCCTCCAGGGAGCCGGGATCGACGCCGCCGAGGGCCGGCGCGGCGGCGAGCATGGCGCGCAGCAGGGAGGCCCACCAGGCCAGGTCGAGCTCGGTGTCGATCTGTTCGTCCGAGACGCCGCGGTCCGCCAGGTCCTGGGCGAGGGCGTCGAGGCCGTGGTCGGCCAGGCGGGCGCGCATCTCGAGGCGGGCGGGGACCTCGCGCGCGGCGGAGGTGTCGCCGGACCAGCGTTCGATGAGGGTCGCGAGGCGCTGGAGGTGAGTGCCCACGAGGTTCTCTTCCTCGGCGACGAACACGGGCGCGATGGCGTCCAGGTCGTCGCGCACGGCGTCGGTCAGGGCCGATATCTCACCGATCTTGGCGGGCAGGATCGGCCAGGAATCGTCGCCGCACACCGCGCACCAGGCGTCGCGGCGCTCCTGGACGCGGATGAGGGCGCGGTGCAGGTCGGGCACGTGCACGCCGGGGCGCACGAGGTCTTGGGCCTGCTTGACCAGGCGCGTGCGTTCGGAGCGGCCCATGGAGATGTCGTGGTCTTTGCGCCACTGCTTGGGCGCGGTGGCGATCACCATGTCGGCGGCGCTGCGTTCGAAGACGCGGGGCTGGAAGACGTCGAGGACGTCGGCGATGCCGTCGAACATGGCCAGCTGGCGGTCCCACTGGGCGAGGGTGCCCGCCGGCTTGATGCCCGCCTCGCCGGCGACGGCGGCGATGTGGACGCGCAGTTGGGGCAGGGTTTCCGACAGGCGCTTGACGCGCAGCAGCACGTCGCTGGCCTGCTCGTCGGAGGTGAGGACGGCGGAGGACCACGGGGAGGACGAGGCCGTGGTGAGTCGCCCGGAGGCGAGGGCCTCGCGCAGCAGGGCACGGGCGCCTTCCCCCTGGTCGAGCGCGATGTCGTAGAGGGTCTGCTCGGACAGGCGCACGCGCGTCGTGGGCGCGTCCTCGCCGCTTGTGAGGTCGGTGAGGGCGCGCAGGGCGTCCGCGGCGCACACGCCGAAGCGGCCGTAGGGCTCGTGCAACGCGGTGGCGTAGGCGGCCAGGGAGGAGCGGACCTGGCGCAGGCGGGCTCGCAGCGCGTCGACGTTTTCTTGGTCGACGACGGGCGCCATGTCTTCCATGGCCTCGCGGACGCGCCCCGCGAGGGTGCGCCGCGCGTCCGAGTAGCCGTCGATGTTGGCGACCACGTCGGCCAGGCCGAGGTCCGCCAGGCGCGAATACGCGGCGATCGAGCGCGACGTCTGGGTCGAGACGTGCAGGACGGAGCGGCCGGTGGCGGCCGCGTCGGCCAGGATCGCCGCGACGATGGAGGCGTCGTCGGCGTGGGCGGGCACGTCGATGAAGACACTGCGCCCGTCGGAGGCGGCCTCGACCGCGTCCTGCTGGGTGGGGATCAGGTCGCCGACGCCCTTTTCGGCCCACGGATCGCGGTCGCCGGGGTTCGTCGCGATGGGTTCCGCCCTCAGGTCGTTGCCGGCGTCCTGGTCGCCCGCGAGCGCGCGGATGACCTCGGAGTCGGCCAGGGCCTCGACGTCGGCGGCGAGGCTGGCGGCCAGGGGCCCGGCGGGGTGGCAGAAGAGGCCGACGACCAGCTCGTCGCGCAGCTCGAAGCGATTGAGGACGGAGCAGGTGTGGCGCAGGGCGCTCATGGCTTGGGAGGAGGAGAAGCCGTGGTGTCCGCTGGCCTGGGCGAGGATGTCGCGGCCGTCGACGTCCTGCCCGGCGGCGCGCAGGGCCTCGGAGAGTTCGGGGGCCAGGAGGGCTCCCCGTCCCAGGGCGATGAGGACGTCGTCGTCGCGT
>CATWCG010000195.1:0-4323 GCA_958349165.1 uncultured Actinomyces sp.
GCCCCGGCCTCGTCGAGTGCCCACATGTGGGACCATGGAAGCGTGATGACATCGACCCCGCCCACGCGCCCCCGAACCAACCGCGGGCGCCGCCGCGACACCCTGGCCACCCGGCGTGTGCCCAACAGCATCGGCACCCTCACCGTCACCCTGCTGGCGGTCCTCACGATCGTCGCGTGGTGGCTGCCCGGCTCACGATGGAGCGTCGGCCCCATCGTCGCGCTCGCCTCCTTCCTCCTGGCCCTCGGGTGGCCGAGCCTGGCGCGGCTGCACATGCCGTGGCTCGCGCAGGCGGTCCTCGCCCTCGGCGGGGCACTGACCCCCATGGCCGTCGCCTACTGGAAGAACCTCGACATCGCTGTCCCGCTGACCGGCATCACGCTGGTCGCGCTGGTGGCCGCCACCATCCTCGACGCGCCCACGCCGCGCGACCACTCGGTGGGCCACACGAGCGAACACTGGGGCTCCACCGCGCTCAGCGCCGCGCTCGCCTCCTCCGTGACCGCACTCCTCATCATCACGTCGGCCTCCATGTGGGTCTCCCTCACCGTCCACGAGCGCTGGTCCGTCATCGTCCCCATGGCCGCCCTGATCGCCATCGTCGGTGCGGCGGCCGCACGCGCCGGGCGCAGTGCGAAAGCCGGCGTCGTCATCGCGATGCTCGCGGGCATCGTCGCGGGCCTGGTCGCCGCGTCGATCGCCTGGTTCCTCGGGCAGACATCGGACCTGCTGCCCGTCGTCTTCCCCTTCATCGCCAAGCGTTTCGGCGACTTCGCCGCATTCCTGACCCTGGGCGGCGTCACCGGCTTCGGCGTCGGCTTCGCCGTGTCGGTCGTTGACGCGCTCCTGGGCGAGCGTGCCTCCTCCGCGCAGCTCGCCAACGTTCTGGGCCGAGGTGCCGCGAAGTTCCTCGTCGCCGCCCTGCCCGTCTACGCGATGATCCGCATCGGCGGAATCTGAGACCCCGCGGCGGTCGGGTCTCCGCGTGGCCGCGCCCCGGCCTCGTCCCTATTTCGCAGCCAGCTGCGCGCGCCCCTGCTCGCGCGGTGAGCGTCCACCCGAGGCGTTAGGCTGGAGTCATGATGGTGATACCTGCTGACCTGCCCGCACTCGTCGCTCCCGTCGCGTGGATGCTCGGAACCTGGGAGGGGTGGGGCATGCGCGCCGTCGCGCCCACCCCCGGCCAGGATCGGCCCGCCGAGGACGCTCCCGCCGACGCCCCCGTCGTCGAGGAGATCCGCGGCGACGTCGTCGGCGAGCAGATGCGCCTGGTGACCCGCGTGTACGCGGGCGAGGCCTCGGCCCCGATCGATCCCACGTGGGACGCCGCGCAGGGCCTGGCCGCGATCAAGAAGGGCGACCTGATCAGCGAAGAGACCCTGTACGTGTCCGTCGCCCCCTCCGACGCGCCGCTGCCGCCTCCCGGCCAGTACAACTCCCGCGAGTTCACGGCGACGTCCGCCTCCACCGAGGGCCACAGCGCCGTGTGGGACGGCGTGAGCGTCGGCCCGCGCGTGCAGATGGTCTCCGACGCGATCGCGCTCGGCGCGGACGCGACCCGTGTCACGCACCTGGGCCGCATGTTCGGCCTGGTCGCCGGTGAGCTCATGTGGACGCAGGAGCGCACGCTCGACGGCGAGGACGAGGCCGACGTCGAAATCTCCGGCCGACTGCACCGCACCGAGCAGGCCTCGACCGCCTCCGGCGAGGTCATCGACGGCATCGACGACTCCCGGGACGGTTTCCTTGTCTGAGTCCGTGCTCGATTCCGAGTTCGTCGACGAGGCCGTGGCCTCCTTCGACGCGACCCCGCACTTCGGGGACCCGTCGGGGGAACAGTGGGCCCTCGAGTCCGGGCGCGCGCTGGTGCGCCGCCCGGACCTGGCGGTCATCTCCGTGTCGGGGGCCGATCGGCTCACCTGGCTGACGTCGCTCGCCTCCCAGGTCGTCACCGGCCTCGTGCCCGGCGCGAGCCGCGAGCTGCTGGTCCTTTCGCCCGAGGGACGCGTCGAGCACTGGGCGGGCGCGAGCGACGACGGGACTGCGCTGCACCTGATCGTGGAGCGCTGTGACGTGGCAGGGTTTGTGGAGTTCCTGGACTCGATGCGCTTCGCGCTGCGCGTCGCTGTTGCCGAGCGCGACGTCGCCGTGTTCTCCTCGGTGCGCGCGGGCGCGAACACTCCTGAGTCGGTGGCGGGCCTGCCCGGGCTCCTGTGGACCTGGGAGGACCCGTGGCCCGGCGTGGTCGAGGGCGGGGCCGCCTACTTCCAGGGCGAGCGCCATCCCGGCGCGCGCACCCCCATGATGTTTCACGCTGTTTCACGGCAGGCCGCGGACGAGTTCGAGGCCGCGTGGCTGTCCGCGTCGCCGGAGGCCGGCTCGCGTCGCCGCGCCGGGTACCTGGCGTGGGAGGCCATGCGCATCGCCGCGTGGAAGCCGCGCCTGGGCCGCGAAACCGACGCCCGCGCGATTCCGCCCGAGGTCGACTGGCTGCGAACCGCCGTCCACACGGCGAAGGGCTGCTACCGCGGTCAGGAAACCATCGCCCGCGTCCTGAACCTGGGGCGGCCCCCGCGCCGCCTGACGTACCTGCAGCTGGATGGTTCGCGCGGCGACCTGCCCGCGCCCGGCACGCCCATCGAGCTGGGCGGCCGCCAGGTTGGCGTCATCACTTCCTCGGCGCGCCACGCGGACGAGGGCCCGATCGCCCTCGCGCTTCTCGCCCGCACTGTTCCCGTCGGTACCGTCTTCGACATCGACGGCGTCGCAGCCGCCCAGGAGGAAATCGTGCCCGTCCACGGCAAGTCCTCCGTGTCGCCCGAGACCCGCCCGGGTGCCGACCTGTCCCGCGAGGCCGGCCAGCGCGGCGGTTCCACGGGTTTCGGCGGCCTCGGCTCGGCCCTGGGGGCGCGCTGATGCGCGCCGTCATCCAGCGCGCCACCTCCGGCGAGGTGCGGGTCGACGGCAAGGTTGTCGGCCGCCTCGTCTTCGATTCTTCAGACGAGGCGGCTTCCGGGACCGTTGTTCAGGCTTCCTCGCGCGGCGCCGGGGCGCTCGGCGACGTCGCCGCACCCCCAGGCGAGGCCACCACGGCGGGGGAGGGGGTCGGCGGAGCGCGCCAAGGCCTCGTCGTCCTCCTGGGCGTCCAGCGTGGCGACGGTCCGACGCAGGTGGCCACGGTCGCCCGCAAGATCGCCGAGCTGCGCATCCTCGACGACGAGCGTTCCGCGCTCGATGCGGGTGCGCCGGTTCTCGTGATCTCGCAGTTCACCCTGTACGGGGACACCCGCAAGGGGCGCCGCCCGTCGTGGGCGCACGCCGCCCCCGGGGAGGAGGCCGAGCCCCTCGTCGACGCGGTCGTCGCCGACCTGCGAGGCCGGGGCCTGCACGTGGAAACCGGCCAGTTCGGGGCGATGATGGAGGTCTGCCTGGTCAACGACGGCCCGTTCACGGTCCTCGTCGAGGCATAGTTCCCCCACAACGTCGCATGCAATTCCCATGTCAACCTTTCATACATTGAAAAATAGTTGTTGCAATTCCAACGTTTTCAGAGGCTAGTGAAATCTGGTGTGGGGGAATTGCATGCGAATTTGGAGGGGGAGTTCCCAGGGTGAGTTGCGGTGGTGCGTGCTCCGGCCTCGCGAGTTCTGGCGCTGTGTTCTCGCCTGCCTGGAACTCATGCACGGAACGGCCTGGGAGTGGACGCCAGGAATGCGCGTCGATCCGCACTCGAGCTTGTTGAGATGGGTTGCGGTCGGTAAGGTTCAACCCCTTCTGATCGGCTTGAATGTTCCCGATCAGGTTGAACCTTCGTGGGCTGCTCCGCGTTTGTGTTTGTTGTGATGGGGTCGTGCACCCGATCAGTAGGCATTACACCCGTTCTGATCGGGTGCACTGCCCCTTAACGGGTGCAGCGCTTCGTAAGGGGTGCAGCGCTTCGTAAAGGGTGCTGCGCCGCCGATTGGGTTGAGTCCCGGTGCCACGCGTGCTGATGAACTGCCCTCTGCTGTGTGACAACGGATGTGGTTTCCCAACAATGTCGCATGCAATTCCCATGGCAACCTTTCAAACATTGAAAAATGGTCGTTGGAATTGCAACGATTATGGGCTGTCTCGAAAAGTGACCGAGGGGAATTGCATGCGACTTTTGGGTGAAGCTCCCAGAGGTACCTGCCGGAAGTTCGTGCCCCGCCCCGGCCCTGCCCCTGCCTGGCTGTCCGTGCTGGCTGTCGCGACCGGGGCTCTCTTCTGCGTGACGTGGGGGGAATTGCAGCATTAGAGGTGCGACACGCCGGCGACACGCCGTAGCGCGGCGTCTAATGG
>CATWCG010000196.1:0-4322 GCA_958349165.1 uncultured Actinomyces sp.
GTGCGGGCTGGGTGCCGGGTGCGACGAAGCCGGGCTGGGCGCTCGACTGCTCGGAGCGCTCCCGGGCGGAGTCGGTCGGATCGGGGGACGTCCACGGCGAACTCATCATTGCCTCCAGCATTTCGGTGTTGTACTAGTCTCAATCCTGCCATAGCAGCGGATGGGGTGACACCTCTTATCGGTGAAAAAATGCGGCGTCGCCGGTCGAATCTCCTGCATCCGTGACGAATTCGTGACACTATCGTGACATGAGTTCGCGCATCCTCGTCGTCGACGACGACGTCGCCCTGGCCGAGATGATCGGCATCGTCCTCGGGAATGAGGGCTTTCGCGTCGCCTTTTGTGCCGACGGTTCACAGGCGCTGACTCAGTTTCAGGAGAGCAACCCGGACCTGGTCCTCCTCGACGTCATGCTCCCCGGCATGGACGGCTTCGACGTGTGCCGGGCAATCCGTCGCGTCTCTGACGTGCCGATCGTTATGTTGACCGCCCGCTCTGATACGTCCGACGTCGTCACCGGGCTCGAAGCTGGCGCGGACGACTACGTCCCCAAGCCCTTCAAACCCAAGGAACTCGTGGCCCGCGTGCGCGCGCGACTGCGCGGCCGCGAGGACGCGCAGGTCGACGAGGGCCTGACCCTGCAGGACCTGTCGATCGACGTCGCCGGCCACATCGTCAAACGCGGGGGCCGCGTCATCGCGCTGACCCCCCTCGAATTCGACCTGCTCGCCACGCTGGCGCGCTCCCCCTGGAAGGTCTTTTCCCGCGAGGAGCTCCTCGAACAGGTGTGGGGATACCGCCATGCCGCCGACACCAGGCTCGTGAACGTCCACGTGCAGCGCCTGCGCTCCAAGATCGAACGCGACCCGGAAAAACCCGAGCTGGTCGTCACCGTCCGCGGAGTGGGCTACCGTGCCGGCGCGGGAGCGTAACCACCCGCTGCGTCGCCTCACCGGGGCAGTGGCCTCGTCGGGGCCGTGGACGTTCCTGCGCTCCTCGCAGATCGTTCACCGCATCCGCCATTCCCTCTCGGCCAAGCTCGCCGTCGCGATCACGCTCGCCGCCCTCGTGCTCCTCCTCGTCTTCGGCATTATCGTCGCCTCCCAGCTGCGCTCCTCGATGTTCGAAACCCGCAAGGATGCGATCCTGGCGGACGCGTCGCTGCGCTTCTCCTCGGCCCAATCCGTCTTCTCCTCCTCGACCGCCACGTCCCCCGACCAGGTCCAGGAATCCGCGCGCGGCGCCCTGGCCTCGCTCAAGGCGTCGGCCGCCGGCGCTGGCGCGACCAACGTCGCCCTCCTGCGCTCGGAGGGCTCCACGGCCTCGTTACGCATCAACCAGATCGAGGACGAGCAGATGCGCGGGCTGATCACGCCCCAGATGCGCGAGGCCGTGGCTCAGGGAGGCGCCCAGTGGCAGTCCGTGGGCATCAGGGCCTCCGACTCCGACAAGGTCTCTCCCGGCATCCTCGTGGGCACCCAGGTTCAGCTGCCCCGCGCGGGCACCCACGAGCTCTACATCCTCTACTCCCTGGCCGCCGACCAGCGCCAGGTCGACGTCGTCCTGCGCGTCCTCGTCCTGTCCGCCCTACCGATCATCGTCACCCTGCCCATCGGCGTATTCGCCCTCCTGCACCGCCTCCTCCTGCCCGTGCGCCTGACCGTCTCGGCCGCCACGAAGGCCGCCGAGGGGGACCTGGACGTGCGCGTCGAGGTCCACGGCGCAGACGAGATGGCGGCCCTGGGGCGCGCCTTCAACGCGATGACCTCCTCCCTGCAGGACACGATCTCGCGCTACGACGAACTGGCCAAGCTCCAGCAGCGCTTCGTCTCCGACGTCTCCCACGAGCTACGCACCCCGCTGACCACCATCCGCATGGCCGAAGACATCGTGTGGGACAACCGCGAGGACCTGCCCGCGCACGCGCGCCGCTCCGCCGAGCTCCTGCACGACCAGACCGAACGCATGGAACAGATGCTCGCGGACCTGCTCGAAATCTCGCGCTACGACGCCGCCAGCGCGCTCCTGGACGCCGAGGAACGCGACCTGCGCCCGATCGTCACCCGCGTCGTCGAGGCCTGCGCCGAGCTCGCGCAACGCCAGGGCGTCCCGGTCGAGGTCGTGGCCCCCGCCAGGGCCGCCGCCGAGATCGACGAGCGGCGCATCGAGCGCGTCATCCGCAACCTCGTCGTCAACGCCATCGAGCACGCGGACGGGACCCGGGTGACCATCACGGTGGCAACCAGCGCCACGGACGTGGCCTGCCGCGTGCGCGACCGAGGCGTGGGCATGACCCAGGAGGTCGCCGACCACGTCTTCGACCGCTTCTACCGGGCCGACACGGCGCGCGCTCGCACGACGGGCGGCACTGGCCTGGGGCTGGCCATCGCGACGGAGGACGTGGCGATCCACGGAGGCCGCCTCCAAGCCTACGGCGAGCCGGGCAAGGGAGCCTCGTTCCTGATGACCCTGCCCAAGCACGCCGGAGACGAGATCGCCAGCTGGCCGCTTGCCCTGTGGGAGGACGAATGAGGAGACATCTCGCCCTGATCGCGTGCGCCGCGCTGGCGCTCGCGGGCTGCGCGTCGCTGCCCACGTCCTCGCCGCCCGCGCCCTTCGACGTGTCCGCGCGCGACGGCAGCGGCGTCCAGTTTTCGGCGGAGGGCCCCTCGGACGGGTCGGATGCCGCGACCCTCGTGTCGGACTTCCTGCTGGCGTGCGCCGCGGGACCCCAGGACGACTACGCGACCGCGCGCCTGTTCCTGACGGCGGCCTCGGCGCGCTCCTGGCAGCCCGAAACCGAGATCCTCGTCTACGACACGGACACGGCGCCCGCCGTCAGCGCGACCTCGGAGAACGCCTCGCGCTCCGAGGTGACGGTGTCCGTCTTGGGGGTGGCGAGCATCGACCAGGCGGGCGTGCTGACGCGCTCGAACGGGGCGACTGTCTCGCGCACCTTCTCGCTCGTCCGCGAGGACGGGCAGTGGCGCATCGACGCTCCCGAGAACATGATCCTCATCAGCCGGGCTGCCCTGACGGCCTCGTACACGCTCGCGAACCTGTATTTCCCGAGCGCTGACGGCACGGAACTGGTCGCGGATCCGCGCTGGTACCCCTCCCGGCGCCTGGCCTCCCACCTGCTGGCGGGCCTCGTCGACGGGCCGCGAGCCGACCTCGACCCCGTGGTCGCGAACGCGATTCCTGCGGGGGCGACGCTGCCCTCCCGCGGCGTGGAGGTGAGCGACGGGGTCGCTCGCGTCGAGCTGAACGCCTCCATGCCGCCCAGCGAGTCCGCGCGCGAGAGCCTGCAGTGGGAGCTGACGCGCACGCTCACCCAGGCCGCCGACGTGTCGCAGGTGAGCGTGTCCCTGACGGGTGAGGTCATGGAGGTGGCTGCCCTGCCGACGCCGCCCGCGTACTCCCTCGACACGCTGGTGGGCGCGGGGAGCTCGGGCGTGGGCATCATCTCCTCCTCGGGCCTGGCGCCCCGCGCCTCGGCCACCGACGCCTCGAACCCGACCGCCTCGCCGGTCGACTCGTCCCTGGTGGCCTGGAGCGGCGCCGACGGCGTCTACGCGGAGCGGGCCGGGACCGCGGTGGCTTTTGTGCGGGGCCAGGCCCCGCTGGGGCCCTCGATCGATCGCTACGGCTGGGTGTGGGGGCCGGCGTCATCCTCCTCGACGCTGAGCGTGGGTGGGGGAGCCGATGGCGCCTTTGACGTCGCCATCGAGTCGGAGAGCGCGGGGCAGATCCGCGCGGTTCGTGTCTCGCCCGACGGCTCGCGCGCCCTGGTGGTTCGCGGGTCGACGCCGAGCGCGTGGGTGGGCGTCATCGAGCGCGGCCCGGGCGGGCGGCCGCAGGCGGTGCGATCCTTGGAGCAGGTGTTTCTCGACGGCGCGGTCATCGACGCCTCGTGGACGACGTCGACGGGCCTCGCTGTCGCTGTGCGCGGGGGAAGCGGTGAGGACGATCAGCTCGTCACGATGACGCTGGGCGGACTGCCGTCGAGCCTGCCGCTGCCGATCCACGTCTCGTCGATGAGCGCGGGGGCCTCCTCCGCGTCGGTCGTCATCGTGGGGACGGACGACGCGGGAAAGAAACAGGTGTTGGTGCGTTCGGGCGCCCTGTGGCAAAACCTCGCCGTCGACGTGTCGTCCGCCAGATACGCGGGGTGAGGATCGTGGCTGGCTCGCGCCCGGTGGGCGCCCTCGTCGAGGGTTTCCTGGGTGCGGTCCTGCCCGTTGAGGGCGGGGGGTGCGGCGCCTGGGCTGCGGTGTTGTGCGCGTGGTGCCGGGCGCTGGCGGCCTCGCAGCCGCTGCCCA
>CATWCG010000197.1:0-4304 GCA_958349165.1 uncultured Actinomyces sp.
CCGCCGCCTCGATCAACGCGGCCACGGCCTCGTACCTGGAGGACCTGGACGCCCTCGACGCGTGGGCGACCGCCTCCATCGAAACCGTCCCCGAGGGCCAGCGCGTCCTGTTCACCTCCCACGATGCCTTCGGCTACTTCTCGGGCGACTACGGGATCCGCTTCATCGGCGCGGCGCTGACCGACTTCAACGACCAGCAGGACGCGACCGCCGACCACATCGCCTCGGCCGTGCAGGCCGTCAAGGACTCCGGAGCCGTCGCCATCTTCGCCGAAAACTCCAACAACTCCAAGTCCATCGAGGCGATCGCGCGCGGCGCCGGCGTCACCCCCATCGTGGGCGACGACGCGCTCTACGGAGACTCGCTCGGCCCCGACGGGAGTGCCGGAGCCACCTACGTGGGCTCGCTTATCCACAACGTGCGCGCGGTGACCGACGCGTGGGGCGGCACCGCCCCGGCGTTGCCCGAACGGCTGGCGGGTCAGTGATGTCTCACCTCGTTTCTTTTGAGGAAGCGGCGCTGGGGTATGGCAATACCCCGGCGCTGTCCGGCCTGACCCTCGACGTGGATGGGGGTCAGGCCCTCGCGCTCGTTGGCCCCAACGGCGGCGGAAAGACCACGCTCATGCGCGCCGTCGTCGGCACCTGCTCAATCCTGTCTGGGCGCGTGGAGGTGAACGCCGCGCGTATCGGCCTGGTCCCCCAAAGCGCCGACCTCGACCTCACCTTCCCCGTCAGCGCCGCCGAGGTCGTCACCATGGGCCTGATCGCCGAGGCCGGCTGGGGCAAGCGCATCACCGCGGACATGCGGCGCCGGGTGAGCGCCGCCCTCGAGCGCGTCAACCTCGCCGACCGGGCGACCCGTCGCTTCGGCACGCTCAGCGGCGGCCAGCGCCAGCGCGTCCTCGTCGCGCGCGCACTCGTCGCCCGCCCCGAGCTGGTCATGATGGACGAACCCTTCAACGGCCTGGACGCCCCCAGCCGCGACATCATCACGCGCCTCATCGCCGAGCTTACCGAGGACGGGGTGGGCGTCGTCGTCTCCACACACGACCTCTCCCTCGCGCGCGACGTGTGCTCGCGTGCGTGCGTGCTCGCCTCGCGCCTCGTCGCCCTCGGGCCCACGAACGAGGCCCTGGCCCCCGACATCCTCGCGCGCGCCTACGGGTCGAGCGCCGACGAAGCGATCGCGTCCCTATCATGATCGCCCCCTACCTGCTGCGCCCGATCATCGTCCTGGGCCTGCTCGCGCTCGCGGCGGGCCCGGCCTCGACGCTCGTCAACCTGCGCCGAGCAGAGTTCGGCGCCGAGACCATGGTGCACGGCGTCTTCCCCGGCATCGTCGTGGGCATGGCCGTCGGCGGGCGGGGCGCCATCATTCCCGGCGGTGCCGTGTGCGCAGCCCTCATTGCGGCCACCCTGACGGCCGCGTCGCGGCGCCCGCGCTCCAGTGAGGCGACGACCGCGGTCCTGCTCACCGCCTTCTTCTCCCTCGGCATCGTCATCTCGCTGCGCATCGGCGACATGTCCGGACAGCTCGAATCCCTCATGTTCGGCAGGCTCCTGGACATCACGCCCTCCCGAATGTGGACGAGCGGAGCGGTGCTCGTGGCGGCCTTCCTGCTCCTGCTGGCGACCTGGCGCGCCCAGATCGCCGTCGCCTTCGACCGAGAATCCGCCGCCGTGTCGGGGATTCCCGTCACCTGGATCGACGTCGCCTTCAACGCGGCCCTCGGCGCGATCGTCGTCGCCGCCTCGACGGCCGTGGGTGTCCTCCTCGTCGTCGGCTACCTCGTCGTGCCCGGGGCCTGCGGGCGCCTCCTCGCCGCCGGGACGCGCTCGATGGCGGTGTTGGCGGGCGCCTGCGCGCTCGCGGGCGGCTGGCTCGGATTCGGGGCCGCCTTGGCGCGCACCTCCCGTCCCCTGTCCCCGCAGGCATGCGTCGCCCTCGGCGTGCTCGCGTGCTTCGCGCTTGCGTGCGCGGCGCGGGCCCTGCGCGAGCGGCGCGTGGGGCGCGACGAGGCCTCGGGCGGCCCTCGGGGCACCGTGGACCCGCGTGAAACAGTGCGTGAAACAGGGGATCGAGTCGGCGAGGAGGCGGCGAGAATGCATGACGTGGGGGAGAGCTCGGCACGCTTGCGTGAAACAGGGCGTGAAACATCGGTCGCGACGACGCTCGCGGCGGGGGAGGCATCGTGATCCTCAGCCTCCTCATCGTCCCCGCCCTGCACGTCACCCTCATCGGAGCGCTCGGCGGCCTCGTCGGCGCGTTCGCCTACCTGGACCGGCGCATCTTCTTCGCCGAATCCGTCACCCACGGCACCTTCCCCGGCGCGGTCCTCGGCGTCGTCGTCGCCTCCGGCCTCGGCCTCGGACACTCGGGCATGTCTGCGGCGCTCTACGTCGGCGCCTTCCTGGGGACACTCCCACTGGTCGCCCTCATGCGTCGCCTCGCCTCCATCCCCGGGATCTCCAGCCAGGGGGCCGCGGGCATCGTCCTCACCGCCGGCTTTGCCGCCGGCTACTTCCTGGCGACCTGGTTCAAACCCCTTCCCCTCGCGGTCAGCTCCTTCCTGACCGGATCCGTCATGACCGTCTCGCCCGCGGACGTCGCGTGGGCGGGCGCCGTCCTGCTCCTCGCCGTCGGCGTCGTCGCCGCGGGGCACCGACAGCTCCTGGCCCATTGCTTCGACCCCGCCGACCCCGCGGCGGCGCGCGGCGCCTCGCGCGACGAACGCATCATCCTCGGCCTCATCCTCGCCGCCGTCACCGTCGCGATCCCTGCCGTCGGCACGATTCTGTCGATCGCCCTCATCGCCGCCCCCGCCGCCGCGCTCGCGCCCCTCGTGCGCAGCTCGCGCGCCTTCCTCATCGGCTGCCCGCTGCTCGGCGCGGCGCTCGGAATCGCCGGCCTAGCGATCGCGGTCCCCGCACGGCTGAGCGCCGGCGGCACCATCGCGCTGGTGAGCGCGGGCGCCGTCCTTGCCTCGCGCGTGCCCGGCTGGCTCCGTGCCCGCACCTGCGATGCCCCACGCGCTCGGCGCGTTCCCCTGCACGCATCCCCCAGGCCTCGCCCCTGACGCGCATCCCCCAGGCCTCGCCCCTGAAGGGGACGCGAGGGACCCCCTCAAAACACCCGGATAACGACGGGGTCAACCGCGCGAGGAAGACCGCCGCGGCGGTGGTCATATGTCATGAGTTCGGCGATGATCTGCGGGTTTCTGCCAGGGTGACCCCCGCGGTGAGCACCGGTGTTGGAAAAAGCCTTTCTGCGCAATTAGACTGGGAGAAAAATAGTGTCGGTCCCGCAGACCGGGGCAGCGCGCAGGAGGAGATACGATGGGAGACACCACCATTGAGGTCATCGTCATTGACGATCACCGCGTCGTCGGCCTCGGCGTGACAGCCGCATTCGAGAACCGAGGCGTCGACGCCTCAATCAGCTGGGCCCCGACCGTCCGCGACGCGAAACGGTTGAGGGGACAGGTCGCCATCCTCGACCTGCGCCTCGCCGACGGCTCCGACCCCGACCGCAACATCGCAGACCTCAACGGGCGCGCAATCCCCGTCGTCGTCTACACCTCCGGCGACGACCCGTACCTGGTGCGCCGAGCGATCGCCGGGGGAGCGCTGTCCATCATCCGCAAGTCCGCTCCCCCCGAAGACCTCGTCGAAGCCGTCCTCGCCGCCGCAGACGGCGCCACCTTCCCCACCCCCGACTGGGCCGCCGCGCTCGACGCCGACGAAGATTTCGTCGCCGACCACCTGTCTGACCTCGAGGCGCGAATCCTCACCCACTATGCCTCCGGCGCGAGTTCTGCTTGCGTCGCGCGCACCCTGAGCGTCTCAAAGAACACCGTCAATACCTACATCGCTCGAATCCGCGACAAATACAGGGAAGCGGGACGCCACGCCGATTCCCGCGTCGACCTATTCCGACGCGCAGCTGAAGACGGCCTCGTCAGTTACTTCGAGTGATGCACCCGCGCGCGCTCGGCCCCTACGCGCTGCAGATGCAGCGCCTGACAGTCCTCATCGCGGTTCTGGCGGCCGTTTCCATATCGATCGTCAGCGGTCCCCAGCTGATCCCGACGTGGAGCTCACCGACTGACGTCGCCCAATGGCTGGTCTATTCGCCGAACCTGATCGTGCCGACGTGCGCCGGGATGTGCGCGCTCGCGGCGACCATCACGACGGTGAGGACACGCCGGCACACGCCGACCCTGGCAGACACCGGATGGTTCCTGCTCACACGCCTCTACCTGGTGTGTTACCTGGCCCTCATGATCGCGTGCGTGGCGATG
>CATWCG010000198.1:0-4282 GCA_958349165.1 uncultured Actinomyces sp.
ACCCTGGAGGACGTGAGCGGGGCCGGGGGCGGCCTCGTCGCCCTGACCGGGGGCAGGCGGGGCCCCCTCATGCGCGCCCTGCGTGCGGGTGGGCCCACGTGGGCGCGACGGGTCATCGGCGCCCTCGCGGAGGCGGTCGGAGGGGTCGATCGCGTGCTCGTCGAGTGGCAGGCGGCGCCGGGGGATGGGCCGCAGGACGCGGATGTTCTCGCGGATCTGGCGCGGCGGACGGGAGCCATGCTGGTGGCCACGACGGGGGCGCGCATGTCCTCTCCGGCCAAGGCGGCCCTCGGCGATGTCCTCGCGGCGACCCGCATCGGCACCTCACTGGAGGAGGCCTACGCCCACCTGGGGGCACGCCGCTCGTTCCTGCGCTCGCCCTCCGAGATGGCCCGCCTGCACGCCGCCTATCCCGAGGCCCTGAGCAACTCCTGCGAGGTGGCGGCGCGCGCGTCCTTCGACCTGCGCCTCGTCGCACCCAGGCTCCCGAGCACGAGCGTCCCGACGGGCCACACGCCCCAGACGTGGCTCGCCCACCTGGCCCGGCAGGGCGCACGCGAGCGCTACGGCACGCGGGAGGAGCATCCCCGGGCGTGGGAGACGATCGACCGGGAGCTGGGCGTCATCGAGCGCCTCGGTTTCGCCGGGTACTTCCTCATCGTCAAGGAGATCGTGGACTTTTGTGCCCAGCGTGGCATCGTGTGCCAGGGGCGTGGCAGCGCGGCGAACTCCGCCGTGTGCTTTTGCTTGGGCATCACGGCGGTGGATGCGGTGCGCCATCACCTGCTCTTCGAGCGTTTCTTGTCGGACGCCAGGTCGGGCCCTCCCGATATCGACGTCGACATTGAGGCGAGCCGGCGCGAGGAGGTCATCCAGCACGTGTATGAGCTCTACGGGCGCGATCGCGCGGCCCAGGTCGCCAACGTCATCACGTATCGTCCGCGCTCGGCGATGCGTGACGCGGCGCGGGCCCTGGGCTATCCGGCGGGCAGCGCGCAGGCGTGGTCACGGGGAAAGGGGGAGGCCCCGCCCCTCGTCGGCGAGGCCGCCCGTGCCCTGTCGCGCCTGCCGCGACACATGGGCATCCACTCGGGGGGCATGGTTCTGACCGATCAGCCGGTCTCGCGTATCTGTCCGGTCGGGTGGGCGGCGATGGAGGGACGCACCGTGCTCCAGTGGGACAAGGAGGACTGCGCGGACGCGGGCCTGGTGAAGTTCGATCTGCTCTCTCTCGGCATGTTGACGGCTCTGCGCATCGCCTTCGACGAGTTGGGTGACGGCTCGGGACGCGGCGATCATCATCCTCCCCTGCGCGGCTGGGCGTCGCGCGACCTGAATGGGGTGGGGGAGCGTCGGCTCGGCCTGCACACGCTTCCCTCGGAGGACCCTCGCGTCTACGACCTGCTGTGCGCGGCTGACACGGTGGGCGTGTTTCAGGTGGAGTCGCGCGCGCAGATGAACACGCTTCCGCGCTTGAAGCCCCGGTGCTTCTACGACATCGTCGTCGAGGTGGCTCTCGTGCGGCCGGGACCCATCCAGGGGCGCGCGGTCAACCCGTATCTGCGCCGGCGCGCTGGGAGGGAAGCGGTCACCTACCTGCACCCCCTGCTGGAGCCCGCCCTGCGTCAGACCCTGGGCGTTCCCCTCTTTCAGGAGCAGCTCATGCGCATCGCATCGGACGCGGCGGGCTTGTCCGGCGCCCGCGCCGATCAACTGCGCCGAGCCATGGGGGCTAAGCGTAGCCCGGAGCGCATGGAGGCCCTCAAGGGGGATCTCATGGCGGGGATGGAGGCGCGAGGCATTGACGCGCCCACGCGCGAGCGCATCTTCGACCAGCTCAAGGGTTTCGCCGACTTCGGCTTCCCCGAGTCTCATTCTTTTTCCTTCGCGCACATCGTGTATGCGTCCGCGTGGCTGAAGGTGCACGCACCCGAGCACTTTTACGCGGCGATCCTTTCCTCCCAGCCCATGGGGTTCTACTCGCCGGCGACGCTGGTCCAGGACGCGCGCAGGCACGGCGTGAGGGTCGCGGGCCCGTCGGTCAATGCTTCCTTCCTGGACGCGGGCGTGCAGCTCGCCCCCAGCGCGTCAGAGGAGTATCGGGAGGGTCGGCCCTACCCGCTCCCGTCGCGCCAGGTCGTCCCCCTGGACGTGGATCCCGCGCTGGTGCTGCGCATCGGCCTGTCCTCGGTACGAGGCCTGGGCGGGGCCGCGACGCGCATCGTGGCGGCCAGGGAAGCGGGAGTCTTCACGAGCCAGGCGGATCTGGCCGCGCGTGCCCACCTGAGCGCCGCGGACATGGAGAAGCTGGCCCTGGCCGGGGCGCTTGAGTGCCTGGGCGTGAGCAGGCGCGAGGGCGCCTGGTCGGCCGGGGCGCTGGCCGCACCGACGTCGAGGCGGGGGGAGTGGCAGCCCTTCCTGCCCGGCACCGAGGTGGGCACCCGCGTCCCCGATCTGCCGGCCCTGACGCCGGCCGGACAGATGTGCGCCGACGTCGAGGCGATGGGGCTCACCCCCGGGCGCCACCCGTTCTCCTACCTGCGCGACTGCCTCCCGAGCACGGTTCTTCGCGCCGCCGACCTGGGAGCCCACCTGGACGGGCGCATCGTCGAGGTGGCAGGCCTGGTCACGCACCGCCAGCGCCCCCACACGGGCGGCGGCGTCACCTTCTTGTCCCTCGAGGATGACACCGGCTACGTCAACGTCTCGGTGGCCGTAGGCACCTGGAATAAGTTCCGCCGCGTCGGCCTCGAATCGGATGCCCTGCTCGTGTCGGGAACCCTCGAGTGGGGCGACGGCGCGATCAACGTGCGAGCCTTCCGCCTGCGCACCATCGACCTGCCCATCGGCGTGCGCTCGCGCGACTTTCGCTAATGCCCCTCAGCGACCGGTCGGCATGAGAAGCGCGCGCAGGTCCTCGACCGTGTCGCACACGACCTCGGCGTCGTCCAGACCATCTTCCGTCGCGTACCCCCAACCGACGCCGATCACGGGGATGCCGGCCTCGTGGCCGCCGCGCACGTCCCAGACCGAGTCGCCGACGATCACGGGGTGCGACACGTCAGCGCCCTGGGCGCCCAGCCGAGCCACTGCCTCGTTGATGACCGTCGCCTTGGAGCAACTCGGGTCCGGCGTGGCCCCCGCGATCACGTCGAAGGCGCCCGCCAGCCCCAGGTGCTCCATCTGAGACAGCGCCATGGGAGCCTGCTTCGACGTGGCCGTCGCCACGGGCACGCCCGCGCGGTGCAGATCCCACACCAGCTCGGGCACCCCCTCGAAGGGCTCGGGATCGAGATGGTGGCGTATATAGCGCTCCCGATAGCCTCGCACCAGGTCCGCCAGGAGCTGACCGGAGTAGCCCAGCTCGCCGAAAGAATGCCACAGGGGAGGCCCCACGTAGCTGCGAAGACGCTGATCGTCGGGGATCGGCAGCCCGAAGTCTGACAGGACTTCGCGGAAGGTGCTCATGACGACCGGAGCGGAGTCGACGATCGTGCCGTCGACGTCGAAAAGAACAGCAGAAATGGGTAAAGACACTAAATCCCCCGAGTTGTTGGTGCTTTCTTAGTCACTATGCCCTATTATCCCGAGAGAAGCATCCGACACGACTACGACAGAGGCAGACGTGGAATCACGAGCACGGCTCACCCCGATCGTTCAAGCCAACAGTGCGCGTGCGGCCGCGTGGAGAGTCTTCTTCGAGGCGTCCGGACGCCTGCAGGGGATCCTCGAGACGCGCCTGAAGCGCACCTACGGCGTCTCCATGCCGGACTACAACATCCTCCTGGCCCTGTGGGAGGCGCCCGGCCACCGCCTGCGCATGGGCGAGTTGGCCGACCGCGTCGTCTACTCGCCCTCGCGCGTCACCTACCTGGTGTCCAACCTGTCGCGTGACGGCTGGGTCGAGCGCATCCCCTCCAAGGTCGACCGACGCGGGTACGACGCCTGCCTGACCACCCAGGGCATTCAAACTGTGCTTGCTGCCACAGAACTGCATCAGCAGACGGTCAGCGAGTACCTCCTGGACGGCATGACGGACGAGGATATCGACGCAATTGCAAAGGTTTTCTCGACCCTGGACTCCCGCCTGAAGGCCGACACAGCCGATTCGTAGTTTCGATTGGCGCACGTCGACGCAATCGTGTTAAGCTTCTACTCGCTTGCGGATCGCAACGGTTCGCATCGCTCACCTGCGCGGGTGGCGGAATAGGCAGACGCGCTAGCTTGAGGTGCTAGTCCTCATTTTACGAGGGTGGGGGTTCAAGTCCCCCTCCGCGCACGA
>CATWCG010000199.1:0-4281 GCA_958349165.1 uncultured Actinomyces sp.
TCCCTGAGGGACGCGGACTGCCCTCCCCCGACCACCACTTTTGGGTGACCGGCGTCGCCACCGTTGCTCCCGAGTCAATCCAGAAGCTCAGCGAGGGCGCCACCGGTAACAACACCCTGCTGCCCGGCATCTACCCCGGCCTCTACCAGTACGTCCCCCAGGACTGCCACTTCGTCACAATCCCCGCCGACCACGCAAACACCGTCCTCCAGACCAACAAGGACGCCATCTACTCGGAATGGGGCTCATTCGACATCACCGACTTCGCAGCCTCCACCGACTGCAACCTCATCATCGTCACCGGCGAGGGCATCAACGGCTAGCACCCGCACACGCCCCATTGCTTCGCTGGCGTTACCCCGCCGCATCCCGAAAGTCCGCGCCACGCCCCCAAGAACCCAGCCCGGGCCTCGTCCATGAAACATCCATGAACGAGGCCGGGGTTTCCCTGTGAGGGCACGCGACGATAAAGAAACGATAAACGCAAGATCACCTTGTTCTAAGTCGTGTCCCAGAGGTCCCAGAAGCCCCCGCTGGCACTGTTTTTTCGCGGGGGATTTGTCTGGACTTTGCGGCTAGATTACGCCACTCCCGAAAGGCACCCACCGAAGGCCCCTCACAATTGGTCTCCCGGGACCTCGGACCCAGCCATACTGATGAGCGACAGCACCCACGAGGAAGGATCCCCAGTGCGTATCGCTCTCTTTTCCACTTGCCTGGCAGACGTCATGTTCCCCCAGGCTGCCCAGGCGACAGTAACGCTGCTCGAGCGCCTCGGCCACGAAGTCGTCTTCCCTGAAGACCAGGTGTGCTGCGGACAGATGCACGCCAACACTGGCTACTTCGAAGACGCAGCCAAGATCACCCGCAACCACGTCAAGGCCTTCGAGCCCGTGCTCGACGGCCAGTGGGACGCCATCGTCGTCCCTTCCGGCTCCTGCACCGGTGCAGCGCGCCACGAACAGAAGATCGTCGCCGAGCACGTCGGTGACCACGAGCTGGCCAAAAAGTCCCAGCTCATCGCCCAGCACACCTACGAGCTGACCGAGCTGATCACCGACGTCCTCGGCCTGGAAGACGTGGGCGCCTACTTCCCCCATACCGTCACCTACCACCCGACGTGCCACTCGCTGCGAATCGCCAAGATCGGCGACCGCCCCTACCGCCTCCTGCGGGCCGTCGAAGGCCTGACCCTCGTCGACCTGCCCGACGCCGAGGTCTGCTGCGGTTTCGGCGGCACCTTCGCCATGAAGAACTCCGAGACCTCCACCTCGATGCTCGCGGACAAGGTCACCAACGTCATGTCCACGCGCGCCGAAGTCCTGGTCATGGGCGACTACTCCTGCCTCATGCACGTCGGCGGCGGCCTCTCCCGCCTCAACTCGGGTGTCCGCCCCATGCACATCGCCGAGATCCTGGCATCCACTAAGGACCAGCCCTTCGAAGGCAACATCTCCTTCGCACCCGAAAGCGCACAGGTGATCTGACATGACCGCAACGTTCATCGGAATGCCCTCCGCCCCCGAGTCGCACACCGGCGGCTGGCGCACCACCGTCACCATCCCCGAGGACACCCTCCGCTGGGGCCCCACCTTCCCCGAGGGCGCCCACAAGACGCTGGCCAACACCCAGATGCGCCGCAACCTGGGCCACGCCACCCGCACCATCCGCTCCAAGCGCGCCCAGCGCGTCGCAGAAATGCCGGACTGGGAGAACCTGCGCAGCGCAGCCGAGGCCGTCAAGTTCGAGGTCGCCTCGCGCATGCCCGAGCTGCTTGAGGAATTCGAGCGCAACGTGACCGCCCGCGGCGGCATCGTCCACTGGGCGCGCGACAAGCACGAGGCCAACCGCATCGTCGCGGACATCATCAAGTCCAAGGGCGTCGACGAGATCGTCAAGGTCAAGTCCATGGCCACCCAGGAAACCAACCTCAACGAGTTCCTGAAGGAAGAGGGCATCAGCGCTCGCGAGACCGACCTCGCCGAGATGATCGTCCAGCTGGCCGACGACATGCCCAGCCACATCGTGGTCCCCGCGATCCACCGCAACCGCTCCGAGGTCCGCGGCATCTTCCTGGATCGCATGGAAGACGCGCCCCGCGACCTCTCCGACGACCCGACCGAGCTGACGGCCGCAGCCCGCGCCCACCTGCGCAAGAAGTTCCTGCACGCCAAGGTCGCCGTGTCCGGCACCAACATGGGCGTCGCAGAAACCGGCACCGTCTCCATCTTCGAGTCCGAGGGCAACGGCCGCATGTGCCTGACCCTGCCCGACACGCTCATCACACTGATGGGCATCGAGAAGCTCGTCCCCCGCTTCCAGGACGTCGAGATCTTCTCCCAGCTGCTCCCCCGCTCCGCGACCGGTGAGCGCATGAACCCCTACACCTCCATGTGGACGGGCGTCACCCCCGGCGACGGCCCCCAGGAATTCCACCTCATCCTCATGGACAACGGCCGCACCAAGGTCCTGTGTGACCCGATCGGCCGCCAGGCCCTCGCCTGCATCCGCTGTGGCTCGTGCATGAACATCTGTCCGGTCTACCAGCACACCTCCGGTCACGCCTACGGCTCCGTCTACCCGGGCCCCATCGGCGCGATCCTCACCCCGCAGCTCACCCAGGGCCTCGACGAGCACGACCCGGTGCACACCCTGCCCTTCGCGTCCTCCCTGTGTGGCGCGTGCGGCGAGGTCTGCCCCGTCAAGATCGACATTCCGACGATCCTCATCCACATGCGTGCGCGCACGGTCGACGTCAAGCGCAACCTCGTACCCGACGTGTGGGACCTCGCGATGGGCGTGACCACCCCCGTCATGTCGAACTCGACCCTGTGGAAGGCTGCCGGCACCGGCACCAAGGCCACTCGCCTGTTCGCCAAGAAGGGCTCGATCGGCGCGCTGCCATTCCCGGCCTCACTGTGGACCCGTGCACGCGACCTGCCGGTCGCCCCCAAGGAGACCTTCCGTCAGTGGTGGAAGCGCACCCACAAGGACTCCGACGCCAACGCGCCGCGCACCGACGCCCCCGCGACGGGTATTCCGCTTGCGTCCGAGCACGGCATGACCACCAACACGACCCCGAAGGAGGCGTGACATGACCACCACCATGGACGCGAAGACCGCGATTCTGGCGCGCGCACGCGACGCCATCTCCCGTTCCCAGCAGGGCCGTCCCGTGCGCCCGATCCCCCGCGACTACATTCGTTCCACCGAGCACGCGCCCGGTTCGCAGGCCGTCATCGAGGAAATGATCGAGAAGCTCGAGGACTACTCGGCGAAGGTCGTCGTGGTCTCCAAGGAGTCCGAGGTCGCCGACGCGATCTCGACGTTCCTGGCCGACCAGAAGGCCTCTTCCGTCGTCGTGCCGACCGGCCTGGACGACGCCTTCAAGAAGGCCGCCGCCCGCGACGGCCGCGCGGTCCGCGAGGACAGCCGCGAGCAGGCCATCCCGACACTGAAGCTGGACGAGATCGACGCGGTCGTCACGCGCTGCCGCGTCGCGATCTCCATCTCGGGCACTATCGTCCTCGACGGTGAGCCCGACCAGGGTCGCCGCGCGATCTCGCTCGTGCCCGACACCCACGTCGTCGTCCTCAAGGCCTCCGACATCGTGCCCACGGTCCCCCAGGCGGTGGACATCCTCGGAAAGAACCCGACCCGTCCGATGACCTGGATCGCCGGCGGTTCGGCGACCTCCGACATCGAGCTGGTCCGTGTCAACGGCGTGCACGGCCCCCGCTTCCTGCGAGTCGTCATCGTCAAGTGAGCGTCTCGCTCTGACAACGTCACGCGCCCGGCTGCCATTGCGCAGCCGGGCGCTGCGTTATGCCTTCTTCGTCGTTCTGTGCCGGGGCATGGCAGCTGGGTCCTATGGGTCGCACCCTCAGCTCCTCAATGCACAGCTGGGTCCTACGGGGGCACTGTACCCGATAAGGGGCGCTGCACCCGATATGGGGCGCTGCACCCGATATGGGGCGCTGCACCCGAACAGAAGAGGTGCATTGCCTACGGATCGGGTGCAGCGCCCCAACACACAAGAACAAACGCGGAACTGGCACACCGAACCACTCACCGCCACAACCAGCCCGGCCACAGGGCGCCGAGCCGGTAATGATGACCCCGTCAGCGCAGATAGCGGCCCGTCACCGAGGCCTCGTTGGCTGCAATATCGGTCGGCGTCCCCTGTGCGACGATGCGGCCGCCCTCAACTCCGCCGCCCGGCCCCATGTCGATGACCCAGTCGGCGCAACGGATCAGGTCCAGGTCGTGCTCGATGACGAG
>CATWCG010000200.1:0-4263 GCA_958349165.1 uncultured Actinomyces sp.
AAATCACACAACCCGGCGAGAACTTTCGAGAAACCTACATTCAAAATATAAATAACATCTACTCTAAAGGATGGCTGTTCGGAAACAATACTACTATCACCAACATTATCGCAGTTGAACCTGTCTCAGTAGATAAATTCCATGCGGAACCCAATACCATCGGCGTAGCACTTGAAATTGAGACGGCGGACGGAATCGCATGCACTAGGCAGAAGATAACTAATAGAGCATCGAAGTATAAAGCGGGGCTAAACCTATTCATGACATGGAAGAATGGGCGTTGGATTCTCACCGATGGAGGCCTCGATCTTGATGTCGAAAACTAGTTCAATAGTACTTGAGTACACTTCAATCATTACGCTTATATTGTGCATGAATACACAACCTGCCATAGCAAACAATGTAAGTATGCCATGCACAGATGGCGCAAATGATCCTTTTGGATTTTGCGCTTCTACAACCCCCGAGGGCATCAATACGGCTGCATGGAAAAACGAGCACACCAAGTCATCTGATCCTAACCCTCCTACATCTCCGCCATCATTAGATGATCAGAGGGCTCAGGAGACGGCGGAGGGGAGTGCGTCCTCCGATGCTCGGGCTGCTGGTACGAGGTATGTGTGTGATGGGGTGACGCGCGAGTATTCTCTTCCTGATGGGACGGCGAAGAAGCTCGGGTGTTTGTTTTCCTCTGCCAGGAGTGGTGACGATACGGCTGGAGTCGTGCCAACGACGAGCGAAATCCTCTACTACGCCGCCACCACCATCCACGCCGACGGGGCTGGGTTGTATAAGCGGCCGTTGGGCGTCTCCTACACGAACAAGTTCATCCCCACTATCGTCGCGGTCACGGCTCCGACTCAGACTCACGTGATCAACCTGCTGGGACGCGACATCACGATCACGTTGACAGCGACGAACTACGAGTGGAGTTGGGGTGATGGAACCCAGAACCTGGTGACCTCGTCCACGGGGTCAGTCTGGTCCGAAGGCATGGACTTAAACACCGACCCGCGCTTGATCCGCCACTACTACACGCCCCCACAGGGGTGGCGTTCGGGGTTCGATGGGCCCTACCCGCACGAGAACCGCGAGATCACGCTGACCACGACGTGGAGCGGGACGGCGACCAATCCCTTCACGGGGGAGACCCAGACGATCAACGGCCTAGTCACCACCACCGAAACGACCGGCCCGTTCCCGTTGTCTCACCTGGTCATCAACAACACCGACACCTGGGAAGAAAAACAAGGACACTAAGCGAGTGATGCACCATGACCACCAAACCCTCCAACATCGGCCAGTGGATCGGCGCCGTTATTGCCGCCGTTGTCATCATCGGCGCATCGTTCCTAGGGTTCCACGCATTCAACGCTCGAGCCCACGCGAACGCCGAACTTCAGTCCGGAACACAGTCACCCCAGTCTGACAACACCGCGCAATCCGGCTCCCAATCGGGAGACACCCCTCAAGCCGCAGAACCAACTCCCGTTGAGGTCCCGAAGCCTACTCCCCCGCCAAACCTCTACGCGGGCGGCCAAATTGGCGCCCAAGCGACATCACAGTGGTACATCGACCTATGGGCATATGCGTTCAATACCGGAGACACAGAAGACTTCATGAAGGTATGCCAGGTTGAAGGTTACTGCGATGCATTTGCACACGACCTGGAACGCATGCACACAGATTCATATCTGATTACACCACTCACCAATAAGTACCTTCAAACAAACGCCATATACAAGTGTTCACTCCAAAGGGCAGGCACTAAAGGAATTTGCATCGAATTCACCTATTTGCAAACGCCGGCGACATTCGGTTACTTAACAGTAGAGAAGGCATCAGAACAATACGACACCATAAGCACAGTAACCGGCGAAGAAATCAACAACGAACAAAGATTCTTTCGTGTCCTATTTCTTGAAGAGCGGGGGGATACATGGGTCGTCACCCACATCTGGGATCACTAAGAACCAGCGCAAATCAGTATCCGCAAATTGCGAGAGGCCGCAAAGTCAATTCTTTTTGTTGATGCCGACAATACAGCTGTCGCACCACAACTCCACCACTCCATATGCTGAAGCCCCGGCCCACCATCGCGGGCCGCCACCTCAACGTCATTGTTTCACGTGAAACACTCGACCGTCTCCGCGTCGTCACCGTCGACGACACATCCATCAACACAAGGAACACTCCCCACGCCTTCACCGCAGCTGTCCCGGTCCCCCACAGGCGACCGGGACAGCGCTGCGTAATGATCAACGTTTCCCTGCGAGCATGTAACGCACCCAACGTCGCTTACCCGTGGACGTCACCAGGCCTCGTGACATGAGATCGCGCAGATCCGAGCGTGCCTCCTCAGCGGTCACACCAAAATGCTCCCTATATTCCCCGTTGCTCCAGGTACGCCCATGACGCATGTCGACCAACGCCTCCTTCTGACGCCGATTCAAACCGGCCGCCGCCTCCAACCCGAGACCACCAAGCCAGGTCAAGTCCCCATCCGGAATCAGCGCAGCATTCGGGAAACGCACCGTGAAAGACACCCCATTATCAAAGAAACAGGGTTCCGCCATCCCGGCATCCTGCAATGCCCGACGAGCCTCACGAATTCCAGTCCCCATTGCCTCGATCACGCGCCCGCTTCCCCCTTCAACGTTTCGGCAAATCTGATATAGGCGCTCGTTCACCGCAGGGTGATCGCCAGTGCCAAGCCGATCAACCGTAATGCCCCACAGGCCACCCGGATTACTCAGGCGAAATCCTTCACGCGTGATTCTCAGGTCGATCCCCTTTCCGCGTGATGCCTCGGACAGATCGCGGTGAACCAACGCATTTGCGATGACCTCACGGGCCGCCAACAGTGGCACTGCATAATCTGTCACGCCGTCCCCATCACGCGTGACCACCTGCCGTGATTCGACGTTCTGCGCAACCCATTCCAGGACATCATCCAAGATCACGGGCAGCGCCCCCGTAAAATCACGACGGTTAACGGCCCGCACATCGTCGGCACCTTCCACCGCGGCCGTGACGGTGAGGTGCGGAAGAAGACGTTGAGGATACTCGCCCAGAGCGTAGAGCCCGGCAACCGACAACTCTCCACTCTCACGGTCGGCAACAACGCCCGTGAAGTAAAGGACCGCTTCATCACTGTCATTGACGAGGCGTGGGGTAGTTTTACGGACAGAGGCTAGATAGTGGGCGACCAGGTCCTCATCAAGATCCTGCCGAGAACTACCGGGCACAGCCTGCGCGTCAGCGCTCGGACGCCGATGACGCAGGATAAGCATCTGCTCCTCCGACGGCGACATCTGATAGTCACCGTCATACTGACGCAGATACGCCTTCTTATCCTTCAGCCAACGCACCGGTTTTTCGTTCGCGTCAGCACCCTCAACGTTGACAACACCAACTATTTTACCGTCAACATCGATGGGTAACGCGTCGATTCGAACCGGCGCACTAAAACCCTTCCGCGCTTGATCAGCTACCCGCTGAAGCAAACCGTGAACGTCGTCGACGCCAACGACAGTAATCCCATCCCGCTCAGACACACCCAGCAGGATCACTCCACCTCTGGGCATGTTTGCGAAGGCGCTCAGTGTCGGCCCCAGCTGCTGCGCCGAATACTCTGAGAAAGTCTTCGCCTCAATTGCGTCCGTGTCACCACCGCGCAGTTCGAGCACAGCCAAAGCGCCCAGCAGACCCTCAAGATCGTTGATCATAGCTTCAATTCTATCTCATAGAACCCCATTTCTATGTCATAGAAGGGCGTTTCTATGACATAGAGGCCCCTTCATAGCTCATACAAGCCCATTTTGCGTCATAGAACCTCATATAGAGGCATCTACGATTCATAGAATCGAGCGAGGTCTGGGACCTCGAGGCCACAACAGGAACAGGCGCCAGCGCCGCAAACATGCGTTTCACGTGAAACAGCCGCTCCACACTTCATTGCTCCACCACTCGCACCACAGCAACAGAAGCAGCGCCACACACCGCCCGCACAACCGCCCAAGTCCAGGTTCGAACCCGTTACCACCCGCGCATTGTTTCACGTGAAACACTCGGTACCTGTGCCTACAGGCGTGCGCACCCACAAACGCGCAACCACGCATCAACCGCGCACCAACGACCACCGACACCAAGCGGGGCGCCACCCCCCGGCAGCACCCCGCTCAGTCAGTCACGAACGCTCACACTTGGGCCCCACTCGCCCGCGCCCCAGCTCCCCGAAGGCGCCCGCGCGCCCGACGCAGA
>CATWCG010000201.1:0-4261 GCA_958349165.1 uncultured Actinomyces sp.
GCACGGACCTGCCGTCCGCCCCGTTGACGCTCACCTCCGCGTCGAAGGTGCCGGCCAGTCGCACGAAGGCGGCCGCCGGGCGCGCGTGCAGGCCCACGGGGTCTGCGACGACGGCGTCCGCGGACGCCCACATGGACGAGGCCGGGGTCTGTCCCGAGTCCGCGCTGATGAGGGGCACGGGGTCCTTGGGCGCCTCCGGGGCGGGGATGGCCTCGATGCGCGGGGCCACGGAGGCGGCGACTTCGGCGACCTGGCTGAGGCTGTCGCCGAGCTGGGCGCGCACGGAGGCTGCGACGGCGCCCTCGACGAGGGCGGTGTCCACGAAGCGCACGCGCTCGGGCTCGTCGCTCATGTCGATGACGGATTCGACGGTCATCGTGGCCGATCCGAGGTCGGTGAGCACGACGACGCCACTGCCCTCCCCCTCGACCGCGCCGAGCGCGGCCTCCAGGGCCGCCTCCACGCGGTCGTAAGAGGTACCGATGCGACCGTCGTCGGTTCCGCCGGCGGCTGTGAAGGGCACGTCGGGCGCCATCTGCGCGGCGAGTTCACACACGCCGGCGGCCAGCGCCGCGGAATGCGAGACGATGACGAAGGCGACGCGCACACTCATGCCGCACCGCCCTCGGTCGCAGCGCGCGCGGCGGCGCGCAGGATGAGGGAGGTCGAGACCGCCCCGGGGTCCAGGTGTCCGATGGAGCGTTCGCCCAGGTAGGAGGCGCGTCCCTTCGTGGCGCGCAGGGGCTTCGTGGCGGCCGCCCCGGCCTCGGCTGCCGTCGCCGCGGCGTCCAGGACGTCAGCCGCGTCGGCGCCCCCTTCCGCGGCCGCGCGGGCGGCCTCGAGGGCCGGCGTCCACGCGTCCACCATGGTTTTTTCGCCCGCGGTGGCCTTGCCGCGCGCCTGGATGCCCCCCAGGGCTGCCTCGATGAGCGCGACGACGCCGGCGCCGTCCAGGTCTCCGCCGCCTGCTGCCTTCGACGCACGCAGGAACGCGGTCCCGTACAGGGGTCCGGCGGCGCCGCCGACCGTGGACATGAGGGTCTTAGCGACCAGCTTGAGTACCTCGGCGACGGTGCCCGGCTGGGCTTCGCGCAGGGCCGCAACGGCGGCGCTCAAGCCCCGGTCCATGTTTTCTCCGTGGTCGCCGTCCCCGATGGCCCGGTCCAGGTCCACCAGGTAGTCCCGGTTCTGAGCGACCGTGGCCGCCGAGGCCTCGATCCATCGCAGGGCCCACACTGCGTCAACGCTCATCGTCTCGTTCCTTCCGCTCGGGCGTTTACTTCCAGGCCACCGTGGTCACGGGCGCGTCGAAGAGCTCGAGGAGCTCGTCGTCGGCACGCATGAGGGTCACGGACACGCCGGGCATCTCCAGGCTGGTCACGTAGTTGCCGACCATCTGGCGGGCGATCTCGATACCGTCCTTCGCCAGGAGGGCCGCGAGGGCGCGGAAGCAGATGTAAAGCTCGGAGATGGGGGTGCCGCCCATGCCGTTGACGAGGGCGACGACGCGCTCGCCTTCGGTCAGGCCCAGGTCGGCGCGCACGCGCTCGTAGAGCTCCGCGACCAGCGCGTCGGCGCTCTCCATGGAGCCGCGGCGATATCCGGGTTCGCCGTGGATGCCGATGCCCAGCTCGATTTCGTCCTCGCCCAGGTCGAAGGAGGGCTTGCCGGCGTGGGGCACGGTGCAGGGACCCAGCGCCAGGCCCATGGAGCGGGTCTGGTCGTTGACCTTGGTCGCGATGCGGGTGACCTCCTCGAGGGAGTCGCCGCGCTCTGCCGCAGCACCCGCTATCTTCTCCACGAAGATCGTTCCGGCGACGCCGCGGCGCCCCGCCGTGTACAGGGAGTCCTCGACGGCCACGTCGTCGTTGACGACGACGGTGGCGACCTGAATGTCCTCCATGTCGGCCAGCTCGGCGGCGGTTTCGAAGTTGAGGACGTCACCCGTGTAGTTCTTGACGATGTGCAGGACGCCCGCCCCGCGGTCGGCGGCCTTCGTGGCCTCCAGGATCGGGTCGGGGGTGGGCGAGGTGAAGACTGCGCCTGGCACGGCCGCGTCCAGCATGCCCTCACCCACGAAACCGGCGTGCAGGGGCTCGTGTCCGGATCCGCCGCCTGAGACCAGGCCGACCTTGCCTTCCGCCTTGGGGGCGCGCCGGGTGACGTAGTCCGGCGAGTAGTGGACATCGACGAGGTCGGGGTGGGCCAGGGCGAAACCCTCGAGGGTTTCGCGCACGACGGCGTGGACGTCATTGACGAGCTTCTTCATGATGCCTCCTTGCACGGTGCTCATCTGTTCTTGTAGTCGAGATAATCGTGCCACGTTCCACAGAAAAACCCAACTGAGGCGGCCGCCACACGGCGACCGCCTCAGTCGACAATCGGTTCATCGCGGGCTGTGACCCGCCAGCTTGAGCATTTCCCCGGCCAGCATGACCGAGCCAAACACCAGGACTCCGCTACGATCCGCGGGCTGCGCCCCTGCCTCGGCGATCTCAGCTGCACGATCGACCGCGTCCGCCAGCGATTCGCGCACATCTACCCGGTCGGGCCCGAAGACCTCCCCGGCGATCTCCTCCAGGCGCGCCAGGTCGGCGGCGCGCTCGCCCGGCATCTGGGTGACGACGAGGTGGTCGACGAAAGGCTCGACCTCGGACAGGACGCCTTCGACGTCCTTATCGCCCATCGCCGAGTACACGCCCGCGATGCGCGCGAAGGCGAAGGAGGACTCCACGGCCTCGCGCAGGGTGGCTGCGCCCGCGGGGTTGTGGGCGGCGTCCACGATGATCGTGGGAGAGTGACGCACCACCTGCATGCGCCCCGGGCTGGAGGCGTTCATGAGGCCTTGCTCGACGATGCGCCCGTCCAGGCCGCGCCCGCCCATGAAGGCCTCGACGGCGACCAGGGCAGCGGCCGCGTTGTGCGCCTGATACTGCCCGAACAGGGGGACGAAGACATCTTCGTAGATCGCGGAGGGCGTGCGGATCGTGACCATCTGGCCGCCGACCCCCATCTGACGATCCACGACCTCGAAGTCGCGGCCCTCAACGCGGGCAATCGCGTCGACGGAGCGCGCCTGCTCGAGGAGGATGTCGAGGACGGCTTCTTCCTGAGCCATGATGACGACGATCTGGCCGGGCTTGATGATGCCGGCCTTTTCGCGCGCGATCTCCTCGATCGTGGAGCCCAGCCACTTCGTGTGGTCCAGGGCGATAGGCGTGATGACGGCGACGCCGGCATCGATGACGTTCGTGGCGTCCCAGCGCCCGCCCATGCCGACCTCGACGACGGCGGCGTCGACCGGGTAGTCAGCGAAGGCCGCGTACGCCATGATCGTGAAGACCTCGAAGAAGGACAGGCGGGGTCCGCCTTCCTCCTGGCTGCGCTCGTCGACCATGCCGATGTAGGGGGCGACGTCCTCCCAGGCGCGCACGAATCCCTCGCGCGTGATCGGGTGGCCCTCCAGCGAGATGCGCTCGCGCACGTCGAGAAGGTGCGGGCTCGTGAAGCGGCCCGTCTTCATGCCGAAGGCGGTGAGCAGCGAGTCGATCATGCGCGACGTGGATGTCTTGCCGTTGGTGCCCGTGATGTGGATCGACGGGTAGGAGTTCTGCGGGTCCCCCAGGATGTCGAGGGCGAGCTTCACGCGGTCGAGGGTGGGGTCAATGTCGTGCTCGGGGGCGCGCGCGACGATGGAGCGGTAGATCTCCTGCACGCGAGCATCCAGGGCCATGTCTTCCTCGGCGCGGGCGAGGGCGGCCTCGTGGGCGGCGCGTTCCTCGCGTTCCTGGGCGGCGTCGTCGGCGAAGTCCTCGTCCACCTCGCCCTCGATCTCAGCGAGGACCGAGGGGTCGGGGCCCAGCAGCAGGGAGTTCTCCACGAGGGCGCGCAGGGCGGCCTCGCGTTCGCTCTCCTCGGCCTGAGGGTCGCTCGTCTCCCCCGCCTCGGTCTCCTCGACCTCGTCGGCCGCTTCCAGGTACGGGATCAGGTCGGCCGGAATGCCGCCCTGCTCGTCGTGGGTGGGGTCTTGTCCGAAGAACGATTCGCCTGCCATGTGTCCTCCACTCGTCGCAGTGTCCCGGCCATTTTACCGGCCTGTGCGGCGCGGTCGGCCTGTTCTGCCGGTCACGGCGCGTTGCCGCGCGTTTGTCGTGCGTTGGTCGAGCGTCCTCATCGACGAGGCCGGGGCGTGGCGCCCCGCTCCCCTGTCCACGCGCGGCGAGTAGCATAGTAGGTAACAACAAGCAAAAGTGAGGCGTGG
>CATWCG010000202.1:0-4246 GCA_958349165.1 uncultured Actinomyces sp.
CACCAGGGCAATGCCCGCCAGGCACACCCACGGCAGGTTGGTGCGCAGGTTGTCGCCCATCGTCATGGAGACCAGATTGGGCACGATGAGGCCCAGGAAGGGCAGGGAGCCGACGACGACGGTGACGACGCCGGTGGCGACGGCGACCAGGCCGGTCGCGATGAGGACCATGCGGTGGTAGTTGACGCCGAGGGACACAGCGATGTCTTCGCCGAGCGACACGGCTGTGAGGCGGTCTGCCATGATGAAGACGATTGCGACGACGATGGTGACGATCCACAGGATCTCGTACTGGCCTTCGTACACGGAGGTGAAGGAGCCCTGGAACCACACGGCGACGCTCTGCATGGTGTTCGTCTCCAGGGCGATGAACGTGGAGATTGCGGAGACGACGGCGCCGAGCATCATGCCCATGATGGGTACGAGCAGCGAGGATCGTAGGGAGACGCGGCGCAGCAGCGCGAAGAAGACCATGGTTCCGACGAACGCGAAGGCGATGGCGCAGGTCATGCGCACGAGGATCGGGGCGCCGGGCCAGGCGATCATGATGACGAGGAGGCCCAGTCCCGCCCACTCGCTGGTGCCGGTCGTGGAGGGCTCGGCGAAGCGGTTCTGGGTGACCAGCTGCATGACGAGGCCGCTCATCGACATGGCCGCGCCGGAGAGGATGAGGGCGATCGTGCGGGGGACACGCACGGCGAGGAAGATGCGCCAGCCGTCGTCCTGGGACAGGATCGAGTATTCGCCGGTGGCGAGGGACAGGAGCAGCAGGGCGATGACCGCGAGCGTGGCGAGGCCGAGCGCCAGGGGGCGCCGGGACGAGGCCTGGGCGGCGTCGCGCGTGGCGGCGGCGTCCGCGCAAGGGGCAGACGTCGCGGGCGTGGAGACGGTGGGGGAGTGCGTCATAGGAAAACGGGGCGCGGGTACCGCCCCGAGGGGCGGCACCCGCAAGGTGTCAGAGGGTCACTTCTTCGCGGCCTCGAAGGCGTCCGCGATGGAGTTGAAGATCTCCGTGTAGGTGATGATGGACTCGTTGGTGTACGTGTCGTTGGGGGCGTACACGACGTGCTTGTTTTGCAGGGCGGCGACGTTCTGCAGGGCGGCGTTGCCGTTGATGACGGTCTCGGCCGGGGTGTTGGAGCCGTCCTTGGTGATGGCGGCGTCGCGGTCGAGAACGAAGATCCACGCCGGGTTAGCTTCGGCGATGGCCTCGACGGAGATGTCGTCACCGGTGTGCGAGTCGGTCGATCCTTCGACCTCAAGGGCGGGCTTCAGGCCGAGCAGGTCGAAGACCGGGCCCCAGGTGCGGCCCTTGCCCGGGGCCACGTAGCCGATGTTGCCGCCGGAGACGTCCACCGCCATGACGGTGGAGGAGCCGTCGTAGGCGTTCTTCGCGCGCTCGATCGAGGCGTTGAAGTCGTCGACGAGCTGCTTGGCCTCGGCCTGCTTGCCGAAGATCTCACCCAGGTCGGTGACCTCGCGGATGAGCTCCTGGTCGAAGGGCTGGCCCTCGCGCGGCTCCAGGTTGATGAGGGGGACGTCGGGCGCCAGTTCCTTGATCTGCGCGTCGAACTTGGAGAAGCGCTGACCGGAGATGATCAGGTCGGGGTTCGCGGCGACCAGGGCCTCCAGGTTGGGGTCGCGGTGCATGCCCACGTCCGCGATGTCATCGCCGTTGTACGCGGTGACGGTGGAGGGGATCAGCTTCTTGGGGGCGGCGACGAGCGGCACGTCCCACTGCGCGAGAACCTCGAAGGTGCGGTTGTCGAGGGAGGCGGCGCGGGTCACGGGCAGCTTGATCTCGACCGTTCCGTCGTTCGCGTCGATGGACACGGACGAGGCCTGGGTGGCCTGCGTGGTGTCGCTCGAGGCGGCGGAGGACTGGGAGGAAGTGGTGGCGCCGGAGGAGCATGCGGCGAGGCCGAGGGCGGCGATGGCGGCAATGGCGGCCAGGGAGGTGGTCGTGCGAGACATCATTTCTCCGTCGTAGGTACTTGCGGTGGGACTGAAATAGGAAAAGCTAGGCTTACCTAACTGTCAAAACTAACCTTACAGAAATTTGGGCTCGCATGCGTGTGAGTGTGCGCATAGTTTTGCGCCGCCCCGTCGGGGCCCCGTGTCTACGCGTTCGTCGGCTGCTCCTCCCTCTCGCCGGCGGCGCCTCCCTCTCGCCGACTGCGCACATTTGTTGCCAAGCTCACGCTTTTCATAAATCTCGCATGCAATTTGGTTTCCCTAATATTTATTAGCTCGTTGAAAAACGGTGGAATTTCAACGTTTGTGCTCTGTATGGTTGTGATGTGTTTGGGGAATTGCATGCGAAATTGTGGGCGCGGAGCGTCTGATGTGGGCTGGAACCGGCGCTGGAGAGAGGCGCGTGGTGTGACCTCCGCTGATCGCTGGGGATGAACTGAGCGCAGGGAATGACGATGCGCTGATCGCAGGGGATGAATTGGGGGCGGTGCTCGCGTGAGCACCGCCCCCAGAGAACGGCTCGGATTGTCGAGCGAAACGTCGGGTTAGTCGACCAGACCCTTCACGGCCTCGTCGAGTTCGGCGACCCAATCCGCGCCCGACACGTCCGAGGGCATGCGCCAATCCCCGCGCGGGGACAGGGAGCCGCCGGCCATGACCTTGGGGCCGTTGGGCAGGGCGCTGCGCTTGAACTGCTGGCTGAAGAAACGCCACAGGAACAGGCGCTCCCACTTGACGATCTCCTCGAGCGAGTACGCGACCTTGTCCTCCTCGGGGAAGCCGACCGGCCAGGAGCCGACCGAGGCGTCCGACCATGCCTTCTCCGCCAGGAACGCGATCTTCGAGGGGCGCGCGCCGCGACGCAGCACGTGGTAGAGCGTGAAGTCCTGCAGGTTGTAGGGGCCGATCTTGTCCTGCGTGGACTGCATCTTTTCGCCCGGCTTGGCGGGAACCAGCTCCGGGGAGATCTCCGTGTGGAGGATTGAGAGGAGAACCTCGCCGACGCGATCGTCAAACTGCTTGGAGGCCACCACCCAGCGGATCAGGTGCTGCATGAGGGTTTTCGGCACGCCCGTGTTGACCGCGTAGTGGCTCATCTGGTCGCCCACGCCGTAGGTGCACCAGCCCAGCGCCAGCTCGGACAGGTCGCCCGTGCCCAGCACGATGCCGCCCAGGTGGTTGGCCAAGCGGAACAGGTAGTCGGTGCGCAGGCCCGCCTGGACGTTTTCGAAGGTGACGTCGTAGGTGGCCTCGCCCTCTCCGTAGGGGTGGCCGATATCGGCCAGCATCTGCGTGGCCGCCGGGCGGATGTCGATCTCCTGGAACGACGTGCCCAGGTAGCGGCACAGCAGCGTCGCGTTCGTCTTCGTGCGCTCGGAGGTCGCGAAGCCGGGCAGCGTGTAGCACAGGATGTCCGTGCGCGGACGGCCGAGCAGGTCCATCGCGCGGGAGGCCACAACCAGCGCGTGCGTCGAATCCAGGCCGCCCGAGACGCCGATGACGACCTTCGGGTTGCCGATCGCGCGCAGGCGCTGGACCAGGCCGGCCACCTGAATGTTGTAGGCCTCGTAGCAGTCCTGTTCCAGGCGGGTCGGATCGTTGGGGACGAAGGGGAAACGGTTGACAGTGCGCTCCAGGCCCAGGTCGGTGCGCGGCGGATCGAGGGTGAACTCGACCTCCTGCGGGGACAAGCGCTCATCCCCCGCGAAGTAGCGCTGCGCGTTGTCCGTGAACGAGTTCTGGCGCTTGCGCTCGGTGCGCAGGCGCTCCAGGTCCACGTCTGCGATCGTGATGTGCGCGCCCTCCTGGAAGCGCTCGCCGATCGCGAGGCGGTCCCCGGCCTCGTAAATCATGGTCTCGCCGTCCCAGGCCAGGTCTGTGCTGGACTCGCCCATGCCGGCCGCCGTGTAGATGTAGGCTGCCGAGCAGCGCGCGGACACTGAGCGGACCATGAGCTCGCGGTCCGCGCCGCGCCCGACGGTGATGGGGGAGGCGGACAGGTTCGCCAGGACGGTCGCGCCCGCGAGCGCCAGCTCGGTGGCCGGGGTGACGGGCACCCACATGTCCTCGCAGACTTCGATGCCGACGGTCAGGCCGGGCACGTCGTCGGCGGAAATGAGGACCTGGCCGAAGGGAACCCACACGGGGCCGCCGGTGAATTCTTCGATGCCGCCCCACGGGACCTCGATGCGCTCGCAGGCGCGCGGGGGCATGGTGACGAAGTAGCGCTTCTCGTAGAACTCGCGGTAGTTGGGCAGGTGCGACTTGGGGA
>CATWCG010000203.1:0-4238 GCA_958349165.1 uncultured Actinomyces sp.
CGGTGTAGTTTTGCCTGCGTTGCTCCAGACGCATGAGCGACCGGAAGACCTCAGAATACTGCGGATCCTCCTCATTCATGCGCGACAGGGCCGCACGTGCTTCACCTAACTGCCTGGTCAAGTCCATGCGCACCATCGCGGCGACGACGCCGCGGCAATAGGAACGCACGTCCCCCTCGCCCGCGACGGGCAGCGGATTGACCGCCAGCTCCGTGACCGACGGAGCGATAAACTCCCCCGCCGCCTCCAGGACGACCTGCACGAAGTGGCGCGACGCCGCCACGGTCGCGTTCTCTCCCGGACCGAAGTGGGCCTCGGCCTGGCGCATCATCTGCGTGAACGCATCCAGCCCGCCGGCCGCGCGGATCGCGTCGTGGACGGCGCGGTGCGTGGGCACCGTGAAGGACTGGCCGTCCAGCTCCTCAAAGCCGGAGCCGACGACGTAGAGCGGGTGCTGGAGGACGGCCTCGAGGGCCTGACGCTCGACGCGGGTCACCGGATCCTCGGGCCCCCTGCGCTTGGGCGCGGCCACGGGGCGGCCCGCACCCGCCATCTCGATCTCACCCGGGCGAGGCCCCGGCGCGATGACCTCCACGCGGCCCGCCGCCCGAATCGCCTGCTCGACCGTCCCCATGTCCATGCCGAGCCACCCGGCAAGTGAACGCGTGTACTCGGCGCGCAGCGCACGGTCCTTGATGTGCGCGACGATGCCGGCCGAGGCCCTCAAGCCCTGGACGCGCCCCTCGGCGCTGCGCAGATCCATCTGAGACAGGACGGAGCGGATCGCAAACTCGAACAGGGGGATGCGCGAGTTCACCAGATCGACGATCGCCTGGTTCCCCTCGGCCAGGCGCAGGTCGCAGGGATCCTGCCCGCCCGGGGCGACCGCCACGAACGTCTGTGCCGCGAAATTCTGGTCTTCCCCGTAGGCGCGCAGCGCCGCCTTGCGCCCAGCACTGTCCCCATCGAAGGTGAAAATAACCTCGGAGCCGTGCGCGCGCCCGCTCGACAAGACGACGCCGGCCGCCGGGTCCGCGTGGTCGCCCAGCAGGCGCCGGATGATACGCACATGCTCGGAACCGAACGCCGTGCCACACGTCGCCACCGCGTTCGTCACCCCCGCGACGTGTGCGGCCATGACATCCGTGTACCCCTCGACGATGACGACCCGATGGTCCGTCACGATCGACTTTTTCGCCAGGTCCAACCCGTACAGCAGCTGCGACTTCTTGTAGATGGGCGTCTCGGGAGTATTCAGGTACTTGGGCGACTCCTTGTCGGCGTCGTCCAGTCGGCGCGCGCCAAACCCCACCGTCGCACCCGTAATATCGCGGATCGGCCACACCAGTCGGCCGCGGAAACGATCGTAGATGCCGCGGCTGCCCTGCGAGCCCAAGCCCGCGATCTGGATCTCCTGATCCGTGAAGCCCTTGGAGCGCAGGTGGCGCGTCAGCGAATCCCACGAGGCCGGGGCATAGCCGACCCCGAAATGCTCACACATCGCCTGGTTGAAACCGCGTTCAGCCAGGAACGTGCGCCCCTTGTGAGCCTCCTTGCTGCCCAGCTGCTTGCAGTAGAACTCTTCGGCGACGCGATGAGCATCCAGGAGCCGCTGGCGCTTGCCCGGCTCCTCCGTGCGCACCCGCGTCCCGCCCTCCTCGTAGTGGAGGGTGATCCCCGCCTTCTGCGCGAGCATCTCCACGGCCTCGGTGAAGGGCAAGTGGTCGATCTTTTGCACAAAGGAGATGACGTCGCCGCTCTCACCGCACCCGAAACAGTGGAACATGCCCAGGTGGGGGCGCACGTTGAAGGAGGGCGTGCGCTCGTCGTGGAAGGGACACAGGCCCTTGAGGGAGCCGATGCCAGCGGGTCGCAGCGCTACGTGCTCGCCAATGATCTCGTCGATCTTGATCGCGCTACGTACCGCTTCGATGTCGTCCTTGCGAATCAAACCCGCCATAATCTCAGTCTACCGATGCCCACCCACGTCTGCGTCCGATCACGCTCAGAGCTGCGACGACAGCATGCCACACCAGCGGGCGTGCCACGCCGACGCCGACACGTCCGTGAGCGCCGCGACCTGATCGATGACGGCGCGCAAGCGCACCCCGTCGTCCGATGCTGCCCGCCACTGCGCGGCGAACACCGGCTCCAGGGCGTCCGCCCCGGCCTCGTACAGGGCGTCGACGAGGTCGGCCAAGAGCGTGCGCTGCTGGTAGTAGACGGGCTCGGTCTCACGCGGGCTCATGACGTAGTGGACGGCCATGCCCTTGAGGATCTGGATCTCGGCGCGCACCTGCCGCGGCACCACCAGGTCCGCGCGGTAGCGGCCCAGCGGCTCATCCCCGAAGGCCTCGCGCGTCGCCGCCACCGTCGCCGAGCAGAAGCGCCCGATCAGCTCGCTCGTCGCATCCTTCAGGCGGGCGAGGGACGCGTAGGAGCCGTCGAAGGAGCGCAGCCACACGCTCATGTGCACGATGCGCTCCAGGGCATCCTCCAGGTCCGAACGCGCCACCGAGGGGCCGTACCAGTCCAGCGTCGAGGCGACGACCGCCGCGCAGTGCTCGTCGTCGAAAAGATCGGCGGGGTCGAGCTTGCGGGTCGCGACCGCGTCCTCCATGTCGTGCACCGAGTAGGCGATGTCGTCCGACAGATCCATGATCTGGGCCTCCAGGCAGCGCCGCCCCGCAGGCGCGCCCTGGCGCATCCACGCAAACACGGGCGCGTCGTCCGGATAGACGGAGAACTTGCGCGTCGACTTGGCCAGGTCAGGGCCGCCGGACTTGACCCACGGGTACTTACAGATCGCGTCCAGCGTCGCGCGCGACAGGTTCAGGCCCGCGGGCACGCCGCCCGCCCCGATCACCTTGGGCTCCAGGCGTGTCACGACGCGCAGGGTCTGGGCGTTGCCCTCAAACCCGCCGATCGAAGCGGCCGCCGCGTCCAGGGCGCGCTCGCCGTTATGCCCGAAGGGCGGATGCCCGAGGTCGTGGGACAGGCAGGCGGCATCCACGACATCCGGGTCGGCCCCCAGTTCCTTGCCCAACTCCCGCCCCACCTGGGCGACCTCCAGGGAGTGAGTCAGCCGCGTGCGCACAAAATCGTCCGAAATCGGGCCCAGGACCTGCGTCTTTTCACCCAGGCGGCGCAGCGCGGACGAATGCAGGATGCGCGCCCGATCGCGCTCGAACTCCGTGCGGGCCGAGGACTTGTGCTCCTCGGGCACCCAGCGCTCAGAATCGGTCGAGCTGTAAGGGGACGCCGCGCTGGCGCCGTCAACACCGGGAATAGCCACAGAAAACTCATTCACAAACCCATGGTACGCGGCAGGACCCGCCACCGAGCCGGCGTGCGGACCAGGTGTCACAGCGTCGTTGCCGAAAGATGTCGAAACCGACCGATTTACTACTGTGAGATACCCCGTCGGTTCTTTCACCAAATGTACAAACATGATAAATGTCAGGTGTCGCATTCAGCGTCGAATCTCATCCACGGAAGGAGTCCCCCGTGTCCAACACGGCACAGGAAATCCTCGATGCGGTCGGTGGTCCCGGCAACATCACACACTTCACCCACTGCGCAACGCGCCTGCGCTTCGAACTGCGCGATGCCTCCGTCATCGACAAGGACACGGTCGAGGCCATTGACGGCGTTCTCGGAGCTGTCCCCCAGTCGGGTGACCGCTACCAGATCGTCATCGGCGGTGCCGTTCAGTCCGTCTTCAACGAGATCAATAACCTGCCGTCCATGAAGTCGGGCGCCACGGCCTCGAACGACGACGTCAAGGCCGCCGCCCGCGCGAAGGCGCGCGGCAAGAACGCCATCGTCGACGCGTTCTTTGAGTACCTGTCTGACTCGTTCCGCCCCCTCCTGCCCGTCCTCCTCGGCGCCTCCCTGATCCTGGCGTTCCTCGCGGTCCTCGAGGCTCGTGGCGTTGTCGATACGCACGCGGAGACGATCCCCGCGTGGCTGGGCTACGTGAACTCCATGTGGCGCGCTGTCTTCTACTTCCTGCCCGCCATGGTCGCCTACAACGCGTCCAAGAAGCTGGACATCGACCCGTGGGTCGGCACCGCCGTCATCCTGTCGCTGCTCACCCCCAACTTCATAGGCCTGAGCAACGCTTCCTCGTTCGCTGAGACGACCTGTGAGCAGACTGCCCTGGGCACCGAGCAGTGCGTTACCCAGATCGCCTCACTTGAACCCCTGCTGTCCGCCTTCCCCATACTGAACAAAAT
>CATWCG010000204.1:0-4228 GCA_958349165.1 uncultured Actinomyces sp.
CGAGGAATCCGACGGTGAGTGAGAACCCGAACGGGACGGGAAGGGGTCGCCAGGTCGGCGACCCCTTCGTCCCAGAAGAGCCCACCCAGGCGGTCCGCGACTTCTTCGGCCCCGCCTTTTCCGACGTCGCCGAGTACGCGCGCATGCTCGAGGAGGAGGGCGAGCTGCGCGGCCTGCTGGGCCCGCGCGACATGGAGCGCATCTGGTCGCGGCACATCGTGAACTCTGCGGCCGTCCTCGATTTCATGCCGCGGCGCGAGGGGCGCGAGGTGCTGGATGTTGGTTCCGGGTCGGGCCTGCCCGGCATCGTGATCGCCGCCTGTCGGCCCGACCTGCACGTGCATCTCGCCGAGCCGATGGCGCGCCGCGTCGAGTGGCTTGAGGACGTCGTCGAGGGTCTCGGCCTGGATAACGTCACCATCCACCAGGCACGCGCCGAAGAGCTGCGCGGCAAGGGCAAGGCCGACGTGGTCACCGCTCGCGCTGTTGCGAACATGAGCAAGCTCGTGCGCATGACGTCTAAGCTCATCGCGCCCGGCGGCACCCTCGTGGCCCTGAAGGGTCGTCGCGCCCCGATCGAGGTCGAGGAGGCCTCCGCGGAGCTGCGTCGCCACCACCTGCGTGCCGAGATCCACGAGGTGCCCTCCATCATGGAGGAGGAGTCGACCTACGTCGTGGTTTGTTCGCGCGTTCGGTAGTTGCCTCGTCGAAGACTAAGGGGTGCCACAGATTACTGTGGTGCCCCTTAGTCTGTGTGTTGGCCTGTTGATCGCGTGTCGCCTGTCGGTGTTCCTTTCGGTGTGACCGTTGCCATAGTAGTGTCTGTTGTGCTGGTTGCCCTGTGTCGGATCTCGTGACGCCCGGCCGGCCGCGTTGGCCAGGAGAATCGATCCTACAGAACAACTTCTCGGCGGTTTGTCGCAACGCGAGGATATTCGTGTGTCCCTTCATGCATCACGGACTTTCGATGCCGGAAGTGTGCACCCGGCCCCGTAGACTAGAGGCAGTAGCTAGGAAGGTGTCACGTGAGTACCAACAACACCCCACTGTCCACTCAGATCGAACGAAACCTGCGCGACTTGGCCATGCTTGAGCGGGCCGAGTTCCGCAAGCCCGCGTCCACGCGCATCATCGCCGTCGCGAACCAAAAGGGCGGCGTCGGTAAGACAACCTCGACGGTCAACATTGCCGCGGGCCTCGCGTTGGGCGGCCTGTCCGTGCTTGTCATCGACGCCGATGCGCAGGGTAACGCCTCGAGCGCGCTGGGCGTCGCCCATCCCGTTGGCACCCCCTCGACGTACGACGTCATCATCGGGGGAGCGGAGCTCGAGGACGTCGTTCAGCCCTGCCCGGACATTGACGGTGTCCTCGTCTGCCCCGCGACGATCGATCTGTCCGGCGCCGAGATCGAGCTCGTCGACGTTCCCCGCCGCGAGTTTCGCCTGCGCGAAGCTCTGCGTCAGTATGTGGCTGCGCACGGCGAGATCGACGTCGTTCTCATCGACTGTCCGCCGTCTCTTGGGCTCGTGACCCTGAACGTCATGGTGGCCGCCGACGAGGTCATGATTCCGATCCAGGCGGAGTACTACGCGCTCGAGGGGCTCAGCCAGCTGTGGAACACGGTCGAGCGCATCGGCGTGGATCTTAACCCCGGACTGCGTGTCTCTGGGATGCTGCTGACGATGGCCGATAAGCGCACGCGGCTGTCCGAGGAGGTCGAGGGCGAGGTGCGCTCACACTTCCCCGATCACACCTTTACGACCGTGATTCCGCGATCCGTCCGCATTTCCGAGGCGCCCAGCTACGCCCAGACCGTCGTTACCTACGACCCGCGTAACGTCGGCGCGATCGCGTATCGCAAGGCCGCCCTCGAGCTGTGCGAGCGACTGTCGGCGGGGGAGTGAACGATTGTTTCACGTGAAACAATCGGCCGTTTCCCCACGTTTCCGCAGTTTGGAACATCGATATCAGAACAAATGACCATTAGTGCAACATAGTGACGAAAGACGCTTAATAGTCGAGCACACTGCATTGTTTCACGTGAAACAATGAACGCACGCAATTGAAGGAGTTATGCAATGGCGGATGTAACACCGAAGTCTGAGGGCCGTAAGGGCGCTCGCAAGCATTCAGGCCTCGGCCGTGGACTTGGAGCTCTTATCCCCCAGGCAGGTGAGCAGACGCCTCAGGCAACGTCCGCGGGTCCCTCTCGGCCACTTGACGTTTTCTTCCCCGAAGGGCCCGCCGCGCGCGGCCGCGGAGGTTCGGCAAAGGACCTCCTGCAGCCCAAGCGAGCCACGGCCTCGTCGAAGAAGAAGCGCCCCACGATGCCCGCTGTGAACACGGGCGGAACGCGGCGCGCGCCGCAGACATCTGCGCCTATCGGTTCCGGGATCAATGGCTCAGCTCCCGACCAGGGCGAATCGGGTTCGCGCGATCACGCCGCGACTGCCGTGGAGGACTCGTCGTCCAATGTTTCACGTGAAACATCCAGCGAGCACGAGCTCGTGCCGGTGCCCGGCGCATCCTTCGCAGAGATTGCTATCGATCAGATCGTCCCCAATTCGAAGCAGCCGCGTGAGGTCTTCGACGAGGATGACCTGAAGGAACTGTCGGCCTCCATCAAGGAGGTCGGCGTTCTCCAGCCCGTCGTCGTTCGCAGCATCCCCGCGACGGGGCGTTCCGAGAAGCTCCAGGAATTCCTCCAGGAGAAGCCCGACGCGCGCTACGAGCTGATCATGGGCGAGCGCCGCCTGCGCGCCTCCGAGCTCGCGGGCGAAACCACGATTCCGGCGATCATCCGGGAGACCGACGACGGAGACCTGCTCCGAGACGCCCTCCTGGAAAACCTCCACCGGGCCCAGCTCAACCCGCTGGAGGAGGCGAGCGCATATCAGCAGCTCATGGCGGATTTCGGTGCGACTCAGGAAGAGCTCGCCAAGAGAATCGCCCGCTCGCGCCCGCAGATCGCCAACACCCTGCGCCTGCTGAAGCTTCCCCCCTCCGTCCAAAAGAAGGTGGCCGCACAGGTCATCACCGCGGGCCACGCCCGCGCCCTCCTGTCCCTAGCGACGGCCGAGGAAATGGAACGGCTCGCTGAACGCATCGTCGCGGAAGGACTCTCGGTACGCACCACCGAAGAGATCGTCCGCCTCGGCAAGGCGAAGGCCACCCCGCGTCCGCGAACCCGCCAGCAGCGACCACTGTCACCCCTGGGGGAGAGTGTCGTATCCGCGCTGTCGGATGCCTACGACACGCGCGTCTCCATCACGGAAGGCCGAAAGAAGGGTCGAATCGTCATCGAATTCGCAGGAGAGGACGACCTCCAGCGAATTGCAGACCTTATTCTTCACTGAGTTACTTCGTGCAAGTTTCCGCAGGTCACGTGGAGTGTGTTTCCAATCATACACATTCCACCCTCATCTGCGGCTGAAACAACGCTTAAACTACTCTTAAGGACCCGACGCCGGGTCCTCGCAGTACCAGAAGGAGCGAAAGGCATGAACGCCCAAGGCAGTTCGCGCACCGTGCTTTTCGATGTCGGGGGCGTCCTCGTCGACGCCCACCCGGACCCTGCCCTCATCGCCCGCATGTTCGGAGACGAGTCCCGCGGCCTCACGACGCTCGTCGACCAGGCGATGTGGACGCATCGCGGCGAGTACGACGCCGGCCTGGGTGATCGCGAATTCTGGGATCGGATCGCTGGGGACTGCGGACAGCCCGAACCCTCCCACGCATTGCTGAAACAGCTCGTCGCCCTCGACTCCTCGCGGATGGCCGACGCGAACGAGCAGACCCTCGCACTCGTTCGCCTGCTACGGCATCAGGGCGTGCGCGTCGGCATCCTCTCCAACGCGCCGTACCCGATCGCGAAGGCGATTCGCCGCTCCGAGTGGGGGAGCCTCTTCGACTTCTTCGCTTTCTCCTGCGACTACGGCATCTGCAAGCCCGCCCGCGGCATCTACCGCGACGTCCTCCAGCGCCTGGGCGCACCCGTTTCTGAGGTGGCTTTCATCGACGACCGCCGCGAAAACGTGCGGGCCGCGGAACTCCTGGGCGTCCAGGGCATAGTCTGGGAGGGCGCCAAACAGGCCGAGGCCCGCCTCAAGGAACTCGGTTTCCTGTTCTGAGTGGTCCTCTTTTCTCACGGGACATGGACGTGTCTGTGAGTGCTGCCTGAGTGTCGGGTGCCTTCGGGCCCGGCCGCCCGCGAGATCGCCACACGCGA
>CATWCG010000205.1:0-4222 GCA_958349165.1 uncultured Actinomyces sp.
ACCACCATCGGCGGCTTCATCGCCATGGCGGCCCCGACGCTGCGATTCAAGACGCTCATGTACTACCTGGTGCCGCGCGCCCTGCACTCCAACGATTTTGTCAAGGAGTTCACCAAGCGCGCGACCACCCAGTGGAATCCGTCGTCGTGGATCCTCTCCGACCCGCGCCCGTCGGCCCCCTTCATCTACTCCAACACCTACGGCAACGTCTACTCGCTGATCTTCCCGCTGGCTCTCGTCTTCGCCTACGTGCTGTGGCGCGAGCGCTCCAAGTGGCGTTTCCTCGTGGCCGCCGTGTGCGCCCTGTCGGTGATTCCGGCCGCCGCGACCCTCAATCGTGGCATGTACATCGGCCTGATCGTCGTCGTCGTGTGGGTGGGTTTCCAGCGTCTGCGCGCGGGGGCCTGGCGCACGGTGCTCGGCATCGTCGCGGCCATCGCAGTGGGCATCGTCGCGTGGCTGGCGACCCCGGCCTCGCAGTCGCTCCTCGAGCGCGTCGCCGCCTCCTCATCGACGGAGGACCGCGCCTCGAACTACCTGGAGACACTCTACGAGCTCCAGCAGTCCCCGTTCCTCGGGTTCGGCGCGCCGCGTCCCTCGGCCTCGCCATGGCTGCCCTCCCTGGGCACGCAGGGCCAGTTCTGGACGGTCATCTTCTCCTACGGCCTGGTCGGCCTGCTCCTGTTCCTCGCCTTCTTCGTGCGCATGTTCCCGCGCATCTGGCGCGCCAAGGACGTATACGGCTCGATTCTGGGTGGCATCATCCTGGCGACCCTCGTGGAGCAGTTCTACTACGGCATGAACACGGGCCTCATGATTTCCGTTGTCGCCGTGAGCCTGCTGTCGCGCCACCTCGAGGAGGAGAGCGATCCTCTGCGTCGCGCCACCGCAGTGGAGCAGGGTGCACCGACGGCGGGCAGCGTCGCCGGAACCGTGCGCGCCGCGCGTCCGGTCCGCCTCGGGGAATGGCAAAGCCCCGCCGCGAACGACGGGGCTTTCGCCACGCAGATGCTTGAGCGGCTCAACAGGTCGGGTCGTCGGGGAAGGAGAAACCGGCAAGCTTCCAGTTCTCTCCCTCCTTCACAAACTGAAAATAGGTGAGGGCGCGGGTCATGCGCGTCTCGTCCGTCAGCGCGGTCCCGGCGTCGTTGAGGAGGCGCACGGAGGAGGAATCCACGCACACCGAGACGGTGACGTTTCCGGCGCCGTCATCGGAGATGATCTGCGGGTTCTCCAGCGTGGGCGTGCCCTCGGCGTGGGTGCCGTCCCTCGACCACTCCAGGGCCTGCGCGTCGAATTCTTCGAGCGCGGACTCAGTCAGGACGGAGGACAGGTCGGTGGCCTGTGCCTGCTCGGGGTCGGCGTACGCGTTCCACAGGGTGTTGACGACGTACTGGGCCTGCGCGCCGGCTTCCGTCTCGGTGCCCATCGAGCCCGACGCGTTGGCCGGACCCGCGGACTGCGGCGTGATGGTCTTGGCGACGGACTGTGGCCCGGCCGACTGGTCCTCCGGGGAGGACTGGATGCCCGAGGCCGCCGACGTCTCGGAGTCGGAGGAGCCCGTCAGGCGCAGGATTCCTGCGATGACCAGGGCGATGATCAGGAGAATCGCGGCCGCCAGGAGAATTTTCTTGCGGGCGGGCGAGAGCGAATCGAGTTTGAAGTCCATGTGTATCCCATCGATCGGTTATAGGGAAAGGCTACCGCGCGGTAGCGGGAAGGTTACTCATGAGTGAGACAAATCAAGCCAGGCGTTCCCTCGCGCGCGGGGGCATCGTCGGCTTCGTCGGAGCGGCGGCGTCGGCGATTCTGGGCTTCGCGTTCACGATCATCCTGTCTCGGATGCTGGGGGCGCAGGGCGCGGGCGTTGTCACTCAGGCGACGGGCGTCTTCGCGATCGTCATGGCGTTGGCGAAGGTCGGCCTCGACTCCACGGCGATCTACCTGATGCCCCGCCTGGCTCTGGATGCGCCCGAGGAGATTCGCGCGACCCTGTCGTTTATGGCGACGATGACCGTGGGAGTGTCCACCGTCTGCGTGCTCGTTCTCGAGGCCGTGGCCCCGTTGATCTGGAATGAGGAGGTCGCGGGGGCTACCCGCGCCGTCCTCTGGTTCGTGCCGATCGGCGCCCTGACGTTGGTTGCGTCAGCCGCCCTGCGGGCTCTGGGCAACATGCGCGAGTACGTGCTCGTCCAGAATCTGTTGCTTCCCGGTCTGCGCCCTCTCCTGGTGGCGCTGGCTGCGGCGTTGACGGGGTCGCTGGCCTTCGTGTCGGTCGCGTGGGCGCTTCCGTTCGTCATCGTTCTGGTCGCCTCGTGGTGGCTGTTGCTGCGTCACATGCCCTCGGTCGCGGATTCGGTGGGGCGTTGGCCCGGGGCCGAGCGTCGCCGCCAGGTCATCAGTTTCGCGCTGCCGCGCACCCTGACGGCGGGGTTGGAGCAGGCCCTGCAGTGGCTTGACGTTCTTCTGGTCGGCATGCTCGCTGGCGACGCGGCCTCGGGCATCTACGGTGGCGCGATTCGTTTCATTCAGGCCGGCATGGTCGTGGATACGGCCCTGCGCGTCGTCGTGTCTCCCCAGTTCTCCAAGCTCCTGCATCAGGGGCGCACGAAGGATCTGCGTGACCTGTACAGCACGGCGTCGATTTGGCTGGTCCTCTTCGCTGCTCCGATCTACGCCCTGATGGCCATCTTCGCGCCCGCGCTCATGCGGATCCTGGGCGAGAGCTTCGCGCCGGGAGCCAACGTCCTCGTGGTGCTGTGTATCGGTTCCATCGTCACGTTCATGGCGGGCAACATTCACTCGCTGCTCATCATGAGCGGACGCTCGGGTTGGGCCGCGGTCAACAAGATCGTGGTGCTGAGCCTCAACGTTGTGGGTAACCTCATCTTTATTCCGCGTGGAGGAATGGTGGCGGCTGCCGTCGTGTGGGCGGTGTGCATGGTGCTTGACGCGGCCATGGCGACCGTTCAGGTCTCGCGCTTCATCGGTGTGACACCGAAATTGTCCGAGGTGGTCAAGCCGATTCTCGTTGTGGGCGCTTCCGCGGTGATTCCGGGCGGTTGTATAGCGTGGGTGCTGGGGCGTGACTCCTTCGTGGCGACCGTCGCCGGCTCCGCCCTTTCGGTCATGGTTTTTGCTTGTGTTTGCTGGCTTTTCCGCGATCGCCTGCATCTGACGGGACTTGGGTCCCTCGCGAAGAATCGACGGGGTTAACAGCGGGGCGTGTGGGGCGCCTGTGAAAGTCCTGCTTGACCAACCGGTTGATCTAATGGCACTTGTTGTGTAATTATTTATGCAACAAGTTATCGTTCAGTCGAAAGGTCGTGTCATGGCTTCCGCAATTTCGCGCCTTGCAATCCTTGCAACCGCGCCGATTGTTGCGTGTGCGTCCCTCGCGTTCGCCCCGATGGCGCACGCAGATAATGTCCGTCAGTCCGGTCAGTCCGTCACGCACGACGGCCTGAGCGCCGCCACCGCCGCGGCCTCCTGCTGGGACATCAAGCAGCGTAATCCCGCGGCTTCTGACGGCACCTACTGGCTGCAGACCCCCGCGATGGATGCCCCCGCGCAGTTCTTTTGTGACCAGACGACAGACGGCGGCGGTTGGGTCCTCATCGGCCGCGGCCGCGAAGGCTGGGAAGGCTGGAGCGGCGGCAAGGGCGACACTTCGAAGCTGACCACGCGCGTGCGCAACACCGACGCCTTCGACGTCGTCCAGTACTCCAACGCCACCGTCAACCAGCTGCTCAACAACGAAAACGTCAAGGATCAGGCGGACGGCGTGCGCGTCCTTCGCTCCTGGAGTGCCTCGGGCCTCTCGTACCAGACGGTCGACCTGAAGTTCACCAAGATGACGGACTTCGTGTGGCCCTTCAAGATGGCCCACCCGGTCAACGTCTCCCTCGACAACCGTCCCAGCATCTACACCTACATGTGGAATACCCCCGGCTACGACCAGGGGTGGAACGCGCTCCAGGTCTACCCCTCGAGCCGCACCGGCTGGACCATCGGCTGGGGTTACGGCACGGGCGCGGCCAGCTGGGGCGGAGACGTCTCCTCGGCGACCTCCTTCTTCCACAAGAGCGGACAGACGGTCTTCCCCTACGCCGAGGCCTACGTGCGTCCGCGCATCTCCTCCGACTCCTCGGACTTCGCCCGCCTGCCCGACCAGGGCGCTGCCGAGCAGACCGTGAGCCGCGCCGTCTCCAACTACGCGGCC
>CATWCG010000206.1:0-4206 GCA_958349165.1 uncultured Actinomyces sp.
GCCGTGGGCTGGGGGCCGCGGGGGATCAGGAGCGGGTCGACGGCCAGCGTCACGCCCGAGGTGCCGGCCAGGGTCAGGATCGCGGAGCGTTCGGCCTGGTTGTTGGCAGCGTTGGCCGAGGTCCACGGAACGACCGTCGAGACGCGCGAGGCTGCCACCTGCGCCCCGGAGTCCCACACGAGGATCGTGCGGTCCTTGCCCGAGAAGCTGCCCGAGCTCGCGGCGACGGTGGCGACGCGCGGCCCCCACTCCTCGGAGTCGGACAGGGGCAGCGAGGAGGTGGGGATGCGGATCTCGAAGGGGGTGGTCGTGCCGCGCGCGACGTCGGTGAGCGTCGTGGAGGCGGCGTGCGTGGCGTCGGGTTCGTCGTCGCTGAGCTGGGTGGTGAGCGCCGAGACGGAGATGGGGGTCTCGTTGGCGACGAACACGTCGAGGGCGACGGAGGCCAGGGTCGTCGGCGAATCGTTGCGGATCGTCCCGGAGATGACGACCTCGCTCTCGCTCGTGATGATCCGAGGTGAGAGGGAATCGATGGAGACGGACAGGCCGGAATCGGTGGGGAGCGTGCCCATGACGGCGGGACGTGACTGCCCGACGGTGGACGTCGCGGCGGGCGCCGGCGCCGCCCCGGCCTCGTGAAGGGACAGGCCGAGCATCACCATCACCGCCGCGCACGCGGCGGCCACCCACACCCCGCGCCTAGCCACGGTTATCCCGGTACAGCAGGTCGAGGGCGATGCGCACGATGCGGCGCTCGTTGGGGTAGGCCAGCTGGCGCGACACGTCGCGCAGGGGAACCCACGCGGCCGCCTCGGCCTCGTGATCCGGGTCCCCCTCCACGGTGATCGTGCCGGACTCATACCCCATCAGGTAGTGATGGACGACCTTGTGGACGCGGCGGTCGTTGCCGGAGAACCAGTAGTCGATGGAGGCGAGGTGGCGGATGATGCGCCCGTGGATGCCGGTTTCCTCGGCGACCTCGCGCAGTGCGGCCTGCTGAGGAGTCTCGGACCCCTCCAGGTGCCCCTTGGGGAGGCACCACTCGACGCGGCCCGCGCGATTGCGTCGGGCGATCAGCGCCGCGTAGGGAATTCCGTCACGTACATCGACGACGATGCCGCCCGCGCTGGTTTCCGCGGAAATCGGCAGGTGAGAGCGGCCTTGGCGCACGGAAGCGGACCGACGCGGGGGTCTGGGAACCCCGGCTCGGCGGTCAACGGAACGTGCAGGCATGACTCCACTTTAGCCGGTGGGCGGCCCCCGGTAGTCGGGCAGGGCGCTTTCCTGGCATGCTTAGGGACGATGAGTACCCAGTCAGCTTCCCCGATCAACGCCCCCGTGACCGCGCAAAACGCCGGAACGACGGACATTCCTACCCTCATGGCGAACGCCACGAGGACGTTTGCGGCGCTCCCGCCCGCGATTATGGAACTCGGCACGATTTTCGACGAGGCCGGGGAGGAGCTCGCGCTCGTCGGCGGGCCCGTGCGCGACGCCTTCTTGGGGGTGACGCCGCACGACTTCGACATGACGACCTCCGCGCGTCCCGAACGCACCGAGGAGCTCCTGGCCCAGTGGGGCAACGCGACGTGGGACATCGGTAAGGAGTTCGGAACGATCGGGGGTCGCCGAGGCGCCCTGATCGTCGAGGTGACGACGTATCGCACCGACGAGTACGAGATCGGCTCGCGCAAGCCGGAGGTGACCTTCGGCGACACGCTCGAAGGCGACCTGACGCGCCGCGACTTCACGGTCAACGCCATGGCGATGCGCCTGCCGCAGATGGCCCTCGTCGACCCGTGCGGCGGCCTGGCGGACCTCGCGGACGGCAACCTGCGCACCCCCGTGTCCGCCGAGCAGTCCTTCGACGACGACCCGCTGCGCATCATGCGCGCCGCGCGCTTTAGCGCGCAGTTGGGCCTCGACGTCGACCTGGACGTCATGAACGCGATGGAGACCATGGCCTCGCGCCTGGACATCGTGTCCGCCGAGCGCATCCGCGCCGAGCTCGAACGCCTCATCATTTCGCCCTACCCGCGCCGCGGCATCGAGCTGATGGTGCACACGGGCGTCGCCGACATCGTCCTGCCCGAGGTCGCCGCCCTCGTGTCCACGGTCGACGAGCACAAGCGCCACAAGGACGTCTACGAGCACACCCTCACCGTCGTCGAGCAGGCCATGGACCTGGAGACCGGCCCGGACGGCCCCGTCCCGGCCCCCGACTTCGTCTTGCGTTTCGCGGCCCTCATGCACGACGTCGGCAAGCCGGCGACGCGCCGCTTCGAGCCGAACGGTTCCGTGTCTTTCCACCACCACGAGATCGTGGGCGCGAAGATGACGCGCAAGCGCATGAAGGCCCTCCACTTCGACAAGGCGACGACCGAGGCCGTCTCCACCCTCGTCGCCCTGCACCTGCGCTTCCACGGCTACGGCGAGGCCGCCTGGTCCGACTCCGCGGTGCGCCGCTACGTGGCCGACGCGGGCGACCTCCTCGAGCGTCTCCACCGCCTCACGCGCGCCGACTGCACGACCCGCAACCGCCGCAAGGCCGCCTACCTGTCCGCCGCCTACGACGACCTGGAGGCGCGCATCGGGGCCCTGCGCGAGCAGGAGGAGCTCGACGCGATCCGCCCAGACCTCGACGGTGACCAGATCATGGACATCCTGGGGCTGCACCCCTCGCGCGCCGTCAAGATTGCCCGCGACTACCTGCTGGAGCTGCGCATGGAGCGCGGACCGCTGGGCGAGGAGGCCGCCCGCGAGGCGCTCCTGGAGTGGTGGGCCTCGGAGGACGTGCGCGCCCTCGCCGAGGAATATCAGGCGCAGCAGGCCCGCTGGGAGGCCAAGGTCGCCGAGAAGAAGGCGCGCAAGGCCGCCGCGAAGGCCGCCCGCGAGGCGCAGGACTAGGGGCGCGGCGGGCCGCGAAAGCGCGAGCGAGCGGAGCCTTCGGCACGGGGAGGGGCGACCATCGTCACGCCCGCGCACGGTGCGTGCCCACCTGCCACGGACGTACCCTGGTGACAACTGACCTATACGTGAGGAGAGTCCCCGCATGAGCACGTTCACCCCCGAGAAGGCCTCCGCCGACATCGGCGTGTACGGCCTGGGAGTCATGGGCGCCAACCTCGCCCGCAACCTGGCCCGCAACGGCTACGCGACCGCCGTCTTCAACCGCACGCCTGCGCGCACCGACAAGCTCATGGCCGAGCACGGCGACGAGGCGACCTTCGTCCCCGCGTCCACGCTCGAGGACTTCGTCGCCTCCCTGCGCACCCCGCGCGTCGCCATCATGATGGTCCAGGCCGGCCCGTCGACGGATGCCGTCATGGGCCAGCTCGCCGCTCTCATGGACGAGGGCGACATCATCGTCGACTGCGGTAACTCCCTGTTCACCGACACGATCCGCCGCGAAAAGTGGGCCGCCGAGCGTGGCCTGCACTTCGTGGGCGCGGGCGTGTCCGGCGGCGAGGAGGGCGCCCTGTGGGGCCCCTCCATCATGCCCGGCGGCACCCCCGCCTCGTACGACCGCCTCGGCCCCATGTTCGAGGCCATCGCCGGCACCTACGAGGGCGTGCCCTGCTGCACGTACATCGGCGCGAACGGCGCCGGCCACTTCGTGAAGATGGTGCACAACGGCATCGAGTACGCCGACATGCAGGTCATCGCCGAGGCCTACACCCTCCTGCGCGAGGGCCTGGGCGCCACCCCCGCCGAGATCGCTGACATTTTCGCCGCCTGGAACGAGGGCGAGCTCAACTCCTACCTCATGGAGATCACCGTCGAGGTCCTGCGTCAGGTGGACGCCGAGACCGGCACGCCCCTCGTCGACCTCATCGTGGACGCCGCCTCCCAGAAGGGCACCGGCAAGTGGACGGTGCAGACCGCCCTCGACCTGGCCGTCCCCGTCACCGCGATCGGCGAGGCGACCTTCGCGCGCGGCGCGTCCTCCGAGCCCGCCCAGCGCGCGGCCGGCCAGGCGCTCGCGGGCAACGCCACCGCGCTCGTCATCGAGTCGGACGAGGCCCGGGCCGCGTTCATCGAAGACGTTCGCCAGGCGCTCTTCGCCTCGAAGATCGTCGCCTACTCGCAGGGCTTCGACGAGATCGAGGCCGGCGCGAAGGAATACGAGTGGGGCATCGACAAGGGCGCCCTGGCTCGCATCTGGCGCGCGGGCTGCATCATCCGCGCGGCCTTCCTCGACGACAT
>CATWCG010000207.1:0-4199 GCA_958349165.1 uncultured Actinomyces sp.
CCGGCGGGCCGGTCGTCCCCGGCGGTCCCACGGGGCCCGGGTTCGGTGGTTCCGGGATCGCGGAGGGCACCCTCCAGTACGTGAGCGAGGACGGGGAGGCTGTCGGCGCGGTCGTCTCGAACTTCTCGGTGACCTACCTGAACGGGTCGGCCCTGGCGATCCTGGCCGCGGTCCCCGCCGACGGGCGCTCGCACACCGTGCGGCTTCAAGGGCTGGGCGCGTTCCGCGTCACCGCCCGCGTGGTCGAGGACAAGACCGTCCTTGTCGGCGTGCAGTCGGACAGCGTCGACGACGTCGTCATCATGCTTGTCGCCGTCGAGGTGGGGGCATCCCTGGTCATCGCGCTCGCCGCGGGGGTGGTCGGCCGCGTGTGGGTGCGTCGCGAGCTGCGTCCGCTCGGCGTGGTGCGCGCGGCGGCCGCGGACATTGCGAGCCGCGACCTCGCCGATGAGTCGGCGAATCTGACGCGCGTCGGCGAGGAGGCGACCTCGGGCCCCGTGGAGGTCGCCGACGTCGCGGGCGCCCTCAACTCGATGATCGACGCGGTCGAAGACGGCATGGAGCGCCGCGCCCGCAGCGAAGCGAAGCTGCGTCAATTCGTGGCCGACGCCTCGCACGAGCTGCGCACGCCGCTCGCCTCCGTGCAGGGGTACGCGCAGCTCGCGCGCCGCGACATTGACGAGGCTTCCCGCACCCAGGCCCTCGAGCGCATCTCCTCGGAGGGGGCGCGCATGGCGTCCCTCGTGGAGGAGATGCTGACCCTGGCGCGCCTGGACGGAAACAGAACGCTTAAACGGGACATAATCGACGTTATCCCGCTGATACTGGACGCCCTGTCCGACGCGCACGTGGTCGCCCCCGACCACGCGTGGGAGCTCGGCGACGCTGCGGACATTCCCGTCCTTGGCGACGAGGCGGCGCTGCGCCAGATCCTCACGAACCTCCTCGCCAACGCCCGCGTGCACACGCCCGCGGGAACCCGCGTCGTCGTCTCGCTGACCCGGAGCGACGACGAGGCCGTGGCCGCTTGCGTGCGCGCCCGCTGCTGCGCGAAGGGGCAGGGGAAAGCGGAGGGCGCCCCGGCCTCGTCGATGGTGACGATCCGCGTCGCGGACGACGGGCCCGGCATCCCGGCGGCGATTCGCGACCGCGTGTTTGACCGTTTCGTGCGCGGCGACTCCTCGCGCACGCGTGACGGGCGCGGCTCCTCGGGCCTGGGCATGTCGATCGTCGAGTCGCTGGCTCGCGCGATGGGCGGGGCGGTGCGCCTGGCCGACAGTGAGAAGGGGACCGTCGTCGAGGTGATGCTGCCGGCGGCGTGACGAGGGCGGGCAGGCCGACGGTGCCGGACGCGCCTCGGCCGCCGGCGCCCGACGAGCGCGCGGCGGGGCGTTCGCGGACCCCCAAGGCCTGCCCCGGCCTCGCGCGTTGTGTGGGCCTGCTCGCAGCCGCGCGTTCAATGTCACCCCAGATCACCCGTTCATATAGCGGAAGTTCCCAGCGTGATCGCGCGAGCGCCGTAGGATTGACACGGTGGCGTATGCTGCCCGAATGCGTGCAGACCAGCACGTACAGACAGAAATGAGGGTCCAGTGGCACTGATCGTGCAAAAGTACGGCGGTTCTTCCGTCGCCGACACCGAGGCCATGAAGCGCGTCGCCCAGCGCATCGTGGACACGCACAACGCGGGACACCGCGTCGTCGTCGTCGTATCGGCGATGGGCGACACGACGGACGATCTCCTCGACTCGGCCGCAGCACTCACCGACAACCCGCCCGAGCGTGAGATGGACATCCTCCTGTCCGCCGGCGAACGCATCTCCATGGCCCTGCTGGCCATGGCTGTCAACGAACTCGGCGTCGAAGCCCGCGCCTACACGGGCGCCCAGGCGGGCATCAAGACCGACAGCCACTTCGGCGCCGCCCAAATCATCGGCATGGTCCCCGAGCGCGTCGCCCGCGCCGTCAAGGACGGCCAGGTCGCCATCGTCGCCGGCTTCCAGGGCATCTCCAAAGACGACGACGTGACCACCCTCGGCCGCGGCGGCTCCGACACGACCGCCGTCGCCCTCGCCGCCGCCCTCCACGCCGACGTGTGCGAAATCTACACGGACGTCGACGGCCTCTTCTCCGCCGACCCGCGCATCGTCCCCAAGGCCCACCGCCTGCGCACCCTCACCCAGGAAGAAACCCTGGAAATGGCTGCGCACGGCGCCAAAATCCTCCACCTGCGCGCCGTCGAATTCGCGCGCCGCTACGGGGTGCCCCTGCACGTGCGCTCCTCGTTCTCCGAGAAGAACGGCACCTGGATCTCCGACGCCCCCGCAAACCCCGAACTCAAGGGCCTCGTGCCCGACGCCGCCCTCAAGTCCCCAGAGGAAAACGCCATGGAAAAGCCCGTCATCTCCGGCATCGCTCACGACCGCTCGCAGGACAAGATCACCGTCACCGACGTCCCCAACAGCCCCGGCGTCGCCGCCCGCGTCTTCGCCGTCGTCGCCGAGGTCGGCGCCAACATTGACATGATCGTCCAGAACCTGCCGATCTCCGACCCCACGAAGGCCAACATCACCTTCACCCTGCCCGAAGGCGACGCGCAGAAGGCCCTCGACGCCCTCGAGGCCCACCGCGACGAAATCGGCTTCAACGAGCTGCGCTACAACCCCAACATCGGCAAGCTCAGCCTCGTCGGCGTCGGCATGCGCACCAACCCCGGCGTCTCCGCGCGCCTCTTCTCCGCGCTGTCCGACGCGGGCATCAATATCGACCTGATCTCCACCTCCGAGATCCGTATCTCCGTCGTCACTCGCCTCGAGGACCTCGACCGCGCCGTGAAGGCCGTCCACACCGCGTTCGGCCTCGACGCCTCCGAAACCGAGGCCGTCGTCTACGGCGGCACCGGCCGCTGATCGTTCATCGACGAGGCCCGGGCCCGTTCCGTTTGTCCGCGCGGGTCCGGTGGTCCCGAGAGGGTGCCCCGGCCTCGTCCCCATAGATTTCACCCAGCGTTCGCCCCGTCGTATGGGCGCGCGCACCAACACAAGGAGAACACCATGAGTGGATTCAATGTCGCCGTCGTCGGCGCCACCGGCCAGGTCGGCCGAGTCATGCGCACCCTGCTGGAGGAGCGAGGTTTCCCGGTCGAGACGATTCGTTTCTTCTCGTCCGCGCGCTCGGCGGGCACCACCCTGCCCTGGAAGGGGCAGGACATCGTCGTCGAGGACGTGGCGACGGCCGACTACTCCGGCATCGACATTGCCGTGTTCTCCGCGGGCGCCACCGCCTCGCGCGAGTACGCCCCCAAGTTCGCGGCCGTCGGCGCGGTCGTCGTCGACAACTCCTCCGCGTGGCGCAAGGACCCCGAGGTGCCGCTCGTCGTCTCCGAGGTCAACCCCGACGACGTCGACAACCGACCCAAGGGCATCATCGCGAACCCCAACTGCACGACCATGGCGGCCATGCCCGTCCTCAAGCCCCTCGTGGACGCTGCGGGTGGTCTGACGCGTCTCTTCGTCTCCTCCTACCAGGCTGTCTCCGGGTCGGGCCGCGCGGGCGTCGCCGAGCTGACCGGCCAGATCGAGGCCGGCGCCGCTCAAGACCTGGCGGCTCTGGCCCTGGATGGCCGCGCCGTCACCCTGCCCGAGCCCGGCGTGTACGTCGCCCCCATCGCCTTCGACGTCGTGCCGCTCGCCGGCTCCATCGTCGACGACGGCAGCGAGGAAACCGACGAGGAGCAGAAGCTGCGCAACGAGTCGCGCCGCATCCTGCACATCCCCGACCTGGCCGTGTCCGGCACGTGCGTGCGCGTCCCCGTCTACACGGGCCACACCCTGACCATCCACGCCGAGTTTGCCGGCGACATTACGCCGAACCAGGCGCGCGCCCTGCTGGCGAACGCCCCCGGCGTGCGCGTCGTGGACGTGCCGACCCCGCTCGAGGCCGCCGGCCGCGACGAGGTCCTCGTGGGCCGCATCCGCCAGGACCAGGCCGTCGACGGCAAGCGCGGCCTCATCCTGGTCGTCTCTGGCGACAACCTGCGCAAGGGCGCCGCCCTGAATGCGGTCCAGGTCGCCGAGGTCGTGGCCGCTCGACTGCGCTGAGTGCACGGCCGCTCGACTGCGCTGAGTGCTCGACCTCTCGACCGTGTTGAGTGCTTGCACCCTCGACCGTGCTGAGTGTGTGAACTAGTTGCGTGAACG
>CATWCG010000208.1:0-4186 GCA_958349165.1 uncultured Actinomyces sp.
CGGCACGTTAAATCATATCAGGCGTAATACCACAACCCTTAAGTTAGCGCTTATGAGCTGACACCCCGGCCCGCATGTGTCCGTCGCACCGCGAGCTTGTGCAGATATGCGGCCTCCCCCTTGAGGGCGTCGGGCCAGAACTCGGGATCCTCGGCCGACAAGGTGCAACAGCCGACGATGCCGTCGCTGCAACTCGCGACTAGGAGCTCGGATCTCAGGACGAAGGTCTCCGCGAATGTCCGGTCGATCCGCGCGACGTCCCAGGCGGGCGTTCCCTTGGCGGACATCCACGCCGCAGCGTCGTGCATCAGCCGCACAACCTCGTCGATATCACCCGAGCAGGCGACCCGAACGTTCGGAGGCTCCTCGCTGTCCATTCGCTCCCCTGGCGCGGTATGAACCGCCGCCTCATAGTGCAGTTTGATCCTGACGAGCCCAGCATGTCTGCGCCCACCTTCGCGGAACCTGACCAGGGTCCGCTAGCGGGCGGCCGGAAGGTGAATGCTAGGCATGATCTAACCCTCGGTCTCTGGCGTCGCGACTGCGAAATTTCGCGAGGGTTTCCGAGAAGGTGATTGCGCTTCGCAGATCTCCAGGCGCGTGGGTGCGGACGTAGTCAGCGCCATTGCCGATCGCGTGAAGTTCCGCCGCAAGGCTCGCTGGACCCAGATCCTTTACAGGAAGGCCAACGGTGGCGCCCAAGAAGGATTTCCGCGACACCGAGACCAATAGCGGAAGCCCCAACGCCGACTTCAGCTTTTGAAGGTTCGACAGCACGTGCAGCGATGTTTCCGGTGCGGGGCTCAAGAAAAATCCCATCCCCGGATCGAGGATGAGCCGGTCGGCAGCGACCCCGCTCCGTCGCAAGGCGGAAACCCGCGCCTCGAAGAACCGCACAATCTCGTCGAGCGCGTCTTCGGGTCGAAGGTGACCGGTGCGGGTGGCGATGCCATCCCGCTGCGCTGAGTGCATAACCACCAGCCTGCAGTCCGCCTCAGCAATATCGGGATAGAGCGCAGGGTCAGGAAATCCTTGGATATCGTTCAGGTAGCCCACGCCGCGCTTGAGCGCATAGCGCTGGGTTTCCGGTTGGAAGCTGTCGATTGAAACACGGTGCATCTGATCGGACAGGGCGTCTAAGAGCGGCGCAATACGTCTGATCTCATCGGCCGGCGATACAGGCCTCGCGTCCGGATGGCTGGCGGCCGGTCCGACATCCACGACGTCTGATCCGACTCGCAGCATTTCGATCGCCGCGGTGACAGCGCCGGCGGGGTCTAGCCGCCGGCTCTCATCGAAGAAGGAGTCCTCGGTGAGATTCAGAATGCCGAACACCGTCACCATGGCGTCGGCCTCCGCAGCGACTTCCACGATGGGGATCGGGCGAGCAAAAAGGCAGCAATTATGAGCCCCATACCTACAAAGCCCCACGCATCAAGCTTTTGCCCATGAAGCAACCAGGCAATGGCTGTAATTATGACGACGCCGAGTCCCGACCAGACTGCATAAGCAACACCGACAGGGATGGATTTCAGAACCAGAGAAAGAAAATAAAATGCGATGCCATAACCGATTATGACAACGGCGGAAGGGGCAAGCTTAGTAAAGCCCTCGCTAGATTTTAATGCGGATGTTGCGATTACTTCGCCAACTATTGCGATAACAAGAAAAAGCCAGCCTTTCATGATATATCTCCCAATTTGTGTAGGGCTTATTATGCACGCTTAAAAATAATAAAAGCAGACTTGACCTGATAGTTTGGCTGTGAGCAATTATGTGCTTAGTGCATCTAACGCATAGTTGAGCGGCGGGCGCAGCCCGTCCGCTTGAACGCCGAGTTAGGCATCAGATGCCCTCGGCGCGGGTCGATGCACTTTTCGCACATGCCGCTCAACGCAAGATTCTCTCAATCGTTGCTTTGGCATATCGAACGAACGCGGCCGTCTCTTCGACGCGCATTGCTAGGTCGTCGTCCTCGCTACCCAGGTACGCCGCGCGTGCCTTGCAGATGAGGGGCCGATGCTCGGCAGGCAAACGCTCCGATACCCATGCGGCAGCAACGTCCTTAGGAGCAATGAGACCAGTTGAAGCGCTGTACCAAATGCGAGCAAGAGCAAGAACGACGTTCCGCTCGTCACCCTTCCAATCCGACTCTGCATTCCACTGGGCAATAGTGTCGAAAAGCGCCTTGGAGAAATGCTCCTTCGGCACCGGCTCGAAAAACGTGGCTGCGGATGGGCCTAGAAGCGCAAGGCTGTGTTGCCTCGCCTTGGTCAGCAAAATCGCAAGATCGTGATCCAGAACGGCAGGCTCGAACGTTCCGGAAAGGATGTCGTGGCGGAGCCACTCACCGAACTGAAGCTCACGCCGCGCCGGATAGCGCCAAGGCACTACTTCGCTTCGAGCGACAACAGTTAGCTCCAGCGGTCGCCATGTTCCGCCATCGCCTGGCGGTGATGAGACTTTCAGCAAATCGAGCATTAGCGCCTGCCGGAGCGAATCGTTAGGTGCGGCGCTGACGGTCACGAGCAAGTCTATGTCGCTGTCCGGCTTCAGCCCTCCATCGATCGCAGATCCGAACAGGTGGATTGTGTCCAGTGTCGCAGCCAGATGGCGCTCGATCACCGCGCGAGCGTGGGACAGCTGCTTGAAAACTTGTGCAGGGAAAAATTCACCCATGATGCCTAACGTTAAGTTCAGCGGCAGCTTTTAAGTTGCGGCTTTGTGGAATACTTTTGCGCAGCAAAACCACAAAGACGCGACTTAAAAGCTGTCCAAGGAGCGAAGCGACTGGTGCTGCAACGCATTGTTAGCCTTTTTTCCAAATCTGGTATGTATAATTTATATTAGACATAAAAAACTGTTCAAAAACCAAATTGAAATTCTCAGGCATTATAGGGAATTTGATATCACCTTCGACTTCAACGTGAACAGTAGACAAATGAATTATATCTGCTTTTTCAATAAGGCTATTATAGATTTGACCCCCGCCAGAGACATATACATGATCTGTAACTTTTGATAGCTCTTTCAAAGCATTTTCTATTGAAGGAAAAACTAGGACGTTTTCATTTGAGCTTGAAATTCCGTTCTTTGACACTACTGCATATTTGCGATTTGGAAGAACACCCATAGAGTCAAATGTTTTTCTTCCGACAAGGAGCCATTGATTATATGTGAGCGCTTTAAAGAGTAGTTGCTCACCTTTTACTGACCACGGGATATCAGGACCACTACCGATTACGCCATTTTCTGACACTGCAGAAATCAATGATATTTTCAATTTAACTCCCTTAATGGCTAACTTTGTTTTAGGGCGACTGCCCTGCTGCGTAACATCGTTGCTGCTCCATAACATCAAACATCGACCCACGGCGTAACGCGCTTGCTGCTTGGATGCCCGAGGCATAGACTGTACAAAAAAACAGTCATAACAAGCCATGAAAACCGCCACTGCGCCGTTACCACCGCTGCGTTCGGTCAAGGTTCTGGACCAGTTGCGTGAGCGCATACGCTACTTGCATTACAGTTTACGAACCGAACAGGCTTATGTCCACTGGGTTCGTGCCTTCATCCGTTTCCACGGTGTGCGTCACCCGGCAACCTTGGGCAGCAGCGAAGTCGAGGCATTTCTGTCCTGGCTGGCGAACGAGCGCAAGGTTTCGGTCTCCACGCATCGTCAGGCATTGGCGGCCTTGCTGTTCTTCTACGGCAAGGTGCTGTGCACGGATCTGCCCTGGCTTCAGGAGATCGGAAGACCTCGGCCGTCGCGGCGCTTGCCGGTGGTGCTGACCCCGGATGAAGTGGTTCGCATCCTCGGTTTTCTGGAAGGCGAGCATCGTTTGTTCGCCCAGCTTCTGTATGGAACGGGCATGCGGATCAGTGAGGGTTTGCAACTGCGGGTCAAGGATCTGGATTTCGATCACGGCACGATCATCGTGCGGGAGGGCAAGGGCTCCAAGGATCGGGCCTTGATGTTACCCGAGAGCTTGGCACCCAGCCTGCGCGAGCAGCTGTCGCGTGCACGGGCATGGTGGCTGAAGGACCAGGCCGAGGGCCGCAGCGGCGTTGCGCTTCCCGACGCCCTTGAGCGGAAGTATCCGCGCGCCGGGCATTCCTGGCTGTGGTTCTGGGTTTTTGCGCAGCACACGCATTCGACCGATCCACGGAGCGGTGTCGTGCGTCG
>CATWCG010000209.1:0-4181 GCA_958349165.1 uncultured Actinomyces sp.
CGGGCGCGTTCCCGGCGTGGCTCTCGCCCGTCCAGGTCCGCCTCATCCCCGTCGCCGAGGCCTTCGACGGATACGTCAAGGACGTCGCCGCGAAGCTGCGCGAGCGCGGCGTGCGCGTCGAGACCGACCTGTCCGACGACCGCTTCGGCAAGAAGATCCGCAACGCGTCGAAGGACAAGATCCCCTTCACGCTCATCGCCGGTGGCGAGGATGTCGAGGCCGGGGCCGTGTCCTTCCGCCTGCGCGACGGCTCGCAGCACAACGGCGTCGCCGTTGATCGCGCGGTTGAGCTGATCGCCGCGCACATCGAGCAGCGCAACAACGCCGACCAGATCGACGGCCTCGACGAGGCGTGAGCGACATGACGGAGCAGGGCACGCCCCACGAACCGTTGCCCACCGAGGACGCCCGCGGGCTTGCGGGCATCCCGGACGGCTTCTCTCGCTTCTGGACCCCCTATCGGATGGCCTACATCCACGGGGAGGGCAAACCCGCCGACGCGAGTGACCGCACGTGTCCTTTCTGCGCCGCGCCCGGTAAGGCCGACGACGAGGGGCTCATCGTTCACCGAGGCGCCACGTGCTTCGTGCTCATGAACCTCTTTCCCTACAATTCCGGTCACCTGCTCGTGTGTCCGTATCGTCACGTCTCGGACTACACGGAGCTCACCGACGCAGAGCGCGTCGAGCTGGGGGTGCTGACGGCTACCGCCATGCGGGTGAGTCGCGAGGTGGCAGCCCCGCACGGCTTCAACCTGGGCATGAATCAGGGCGAGGTGGCGGGCGCCGGAATCGCTGCTCACCTGCATCAGCACATCGTGCCTCGGTGGGCCGGTGACGCGAACTTCCTGCCCATCATTGCGCGCACGAAGGCCGTGCCCGAGCTCCTCGAGGACGCTCGCGCACGCCTAGCTGCCGCCTGGCCGAAGGAGGACTGATGCTCGGCAATCACGGACGGTCGATCACCAAGGCGATCTTTACGCCGCTCGCCCGCGTCCTTGCCCGCGCCGGTGTGACTCCGAACATGGTGACGGTTGCGGGAACGGTGGCGTCCGTTGCCATCGCGGTCGTGTGCATCCCGCGGGGATGGATCTGGCAGGGCGGCATTGCCCTGGCGGTCGTGATGTTCGGCGATTCGGTCGATGGAACGCTGGCGCGGATGACGACCGGCGGAACGCGCTTCGGTGCCTTCCTGGATTCGACGCTCGACCGCCTCGCCGACGGCGCGGTCTTCGGTTCGCTCACCGCCTACGCGGTCTTTAGGATGGCGGATTCCCCCGTGCGCACCTGGGCGATCATCGTCGGCATTTGCTCGATCATCGGCGCGGCGGCGGTGCCCTACGCCCGCGCCCGAGCGGAGTCCGTGGGCGTGGTCGCCAAGCTCGGTATCGCCGAGCGCACCGACCGCCTCATTGTCGGCATGGGCACGGCGATGCTCATGAGCCTGGGGTTGCCCGAATGGGTGTTCGCGGCTGGCCTGACCTGGGTGTCTGTCGCGTCTTTCGTGACCGTGTGCCAGCGCATCTGGTTCACCGCGCGCACCATCGACGAGGGAGCGCAGTGACCTTTTCGCCCCTGTCGGCAGCCTTCGCGCTGGCCCCACGCCTGCCCCTGGGCGTCGTGATGCGTGCGGCTCACGTCGGCGCCGGCGTCCTCGCGCGGCGCGGGGGAGCGCCCATCGAACGCCTGCGCGCCAACATGGCGCGATTGACGGGCGAGCAGCCCTCGCGCGACCTGCTGGTTGCCGCCGTCCGCTCTCATATTCGCAACTATGCCGAGGAGCTGATGCTGGGCTCGAGCAGGGGAGCACCCCTGCTGGAGGGCGTTTCCTTTGACGGCTTCGAGGCCCTGGCTGCGGCCAGTGAGGACGGCCCGGTCGTCCTGGCCCTCGGTCACTCGGGCAGCTGGGACCGCGCGGGCGCGTGGGTGTGCGCCCACGGTCGGGCGATCGTCACGGTGGCCGAGAAGGTCGAACCCCCCTCACTGTTCGAGCGTTTCGTGGCCTTGCGCGAGGGGCTCGGGATGGAGATCATCGGCGTCGCCAAGGGGGAGTCTGTGTTCGGCAGCCTCGTCGAGCGGGTGCGCGGCCGCAGCGTGATCGTGCCCCTGCTGGCTGACCGCGACATCTCGGGATCGGGCATCGAGGTGGATCTGGGGCGCGCGCGAGCCCTCGTCGCGGCGGGACCCGCGGCCCTCGCGACCAAACTGGAGCGCCCTCTTTTCGTCGCGTGCATCACCTACGAGAATGAGACTCCCACGGGCGCGGACGTGCGCGTGCGCTGCGTCGGTCCGGTGAGCGTTCCCAAGGACCTGGCGCCGGGCGCGAACCGCGTGGAGGCGCTGACGCAGGCGTGGGTGAGCGAGTTCGCCGCGATGATGGCGGATAAGCCGCAGGACTGGCACATGATGCAGCGCGTGTTCGTCGAGGACCTAGACCCCGAGCGCCTCGCCCGCGCCCGGGCGGAGCATGAGAGGAAGAACCGGTGAAGATCGGGATCGTCAACCCCTATTCCTGGGACGTGCCCGGGGGAGTGGGCTTCCATATCCGCGACCTGGCGCTCAAGCTGCGCTCGCGCGGTCACGACGTGCGCGTCCTGACCCCCTCGACCTCCGATGACCTGCCCGAGTGGATCACCTCGGCCGGTTCCTCGGTGTCGATTCCCTTCAACGGGTCGGTCGCCAACATCTCCGTCAAGCCCACGATTCTCAAACGGACACGCCGCTGGCTCGCCGACAACGACTTCGACGTCGTCCACGTGCACGAGCCGGTCGTTCCCTCGGTCTCCATGGCCGCCGCGATGCTGTCGCGGGCGCCCCTGGTGGGTACCTTCCACGCGGCCCTCGGTCGTTCGGTGTCGCGCGCTATCGCCTCGGCTCCGATGAGGCTGTACATGGAGCGCATCGGCGTGCGCATCGCGGTCTCCGAGGAGGCGCGCCGGACCCTCATCGAGCATCACGGCGGGGACGCGGTCATCATCCCCAACGGTGTTGAGACGGCCTCGTTCCGCTCTGCTTCGCCGTTGGAGCGCTGGGAGGCCGGCGCCGATCGCCCGGTCATCGTGTTCCTGGGGCGCCTTGACGAGCCACGCAAGGGCCTGAGCATTTTCGCCGGGGCAATCGGCTCCGTCCTGGAGCGTTTCCCAGGCGCGCGCTTCCTCATCGCGGGCAGGGGGGAGGCCCCCGACATTCGCGAGGCCGTGGCGCGTTTTGGCGAGTCGGTGTCCTTCCTGGGTGGCATCAGCGACGAGGAGAAGGAGTCGCTGCTCGCGGGCGCGAGCCTGTTCGTGGCGCCGCAAACCGGAGGCGAGGCCGTCGGCCACGGCCCCGTCGAGGCGATGGCCGCCCGTACCGCCGTCGTCGCATCCGACATTCCGGCTTTCCGCGCCGTCCTCGAGGACGGGCGTGCGGGAGCGCTCTTCGAGACCGGCAGCTCCGAGTCCCTGGCTGCCGCGCTGATCGACCTCCTGGGCGATTCCGGCAGGCTCGACGAGCTGTCGGAGGCGGGCCAGCGTGCCTCCGCCCAGTATGACTGGGAGGTCGTGGCGGACAAGGTGTTCGAGGTCTATAAGCTTGCCATCGACATGGGAAGCCCCGCGGAATCGGGTTCGCGCAGCACGCGCGACCTGATCCGTGGGCGTGAGGAGCGAGGGGAGTCATCGTGATTCTGTTGTCCCCGTGGGTGTTGGTCGGCGTCGCCGTCCTCATCGTCGCGCTCGGGATTGTCGCCTTCGTGGCGATCAGCCGAGCCCGTCGCCTGGATCGCCTGCATCAGAGGATCATCGCCTCGCGCGACGCGCTCTCGCGCCTGCTCCTGCGCCGGGCCTCGGAGGCCTCGCTCCTGACGCAGTGCGCGGCCTTCGAGGAGGGCAGCGCCGACGCGATGCGTGACCTCGCGCGCGCCTACATTCACGACGGCGGCGATCAGCTCACGACCGATGGCCTCGATCGGCGCACGACCGCCGGACGTCGAGCCGATCGCGTGGAGGTCGCCGCTCGGCTCGAGCGCGCCTCCGCCCTGTCGCGCGCCATCCGGGACACGCTGACCCCGCCGGTTCGCGAGTCGATTGGCGCGGACCCGCTGGCCGCGGCGCGGCTCGAGGCGCTCGACGCGACGTGCTATCGGATCCAACTGACACGTAACGTGCATAACGTGGACGTCGCGGGCGTGCGTGCCCTTCGTTC
>CATWCG010000210.1:0-4157 GCA_958349165.1 uncultured Actinomyces sp.
CTCACACATCAGGCCGAACGCGCAGACAGGTCCTGCTCACACATCAGGGCCGAACGCGCAGACAGGTCCTGCTCACACATCAGGCCGAACGCGCAGACAGGTCCTGCTCACACATCAGGGCCGAACATGTCGAGAGGTGGCGAACATGCGGATAGGTTGTGCATACGCGGATAGGTTGTGACGATGCGGATAGCTCATTAACCTATCCGGATGCGGATAACCTATCCGCGTGCGGACCTGTGGGCCCTCGCGGGGCAAGAAATAAACCGGGTCAGCGATGAGCGGTGACCATCTCGCAGCACGTGAGGTGCTCAGGCGCTGATCGACCGCCCCCGGATCAGCGTTCCCGGAAACTCGAGCGTTGGGGCGGGAGGCGCCCCGGCCTCGTTGATGGGGCGCCTGGCCGCGCCCTCCATCTGCTCCAGGAGGATGTCGACGGCGGCGCGCGCGATTTGCTCGATCGGCTGGCGGATCGTCGCCAGGTGAGGCAGGGCGCGGCGCATGGATTCGGTGCCGTCGAAACCGATGACGGACAGGTCGCCGGGCACCGACAGGTCCCGGGTGCGCGCCCACTCCAGGACCTCCGCGGCGGCCAGGTCGTCCGTGGCGAAGACGCCGTCGATGGGGGCGTCGGCGCGCGCCTGGTCGAGGCTGCCCTGCACCATCGCGAAGCGCTGCGGGGTCGGCGTGTCGAAGGGGACGGTGATGACGCGCGCCTCCAGGCCGGCCCGCTCGACCTCGGCGAGGAAGCCGGCCTCGCGCAGGTTGCGCGGCCCGGAACGGGACGTCAGGAGCAGCGGGCGGCGGCACCCCGCGTCCAGGAGCGCGCGCGTGGCCATCGCGCCCGCCTCCCGGTTCGCGCAGCGCACGTTCGGGATCGACGGGCTCAGCTCGCGGTCGATGGTGACCAGCGGCATGCGGATCGTGTCGTATTCGTCCAGGCCTTCGTTGTGTGCGCCGGAGATGATGCCGTCCACGCGGTTGCCGACGAGCAGAGACAGGTATTCGCGCTCGCGGTCGGCCCGTCCCATCGAGTTGCAGATCAGGATGCGGTAGCCGGCGTCGGCCAGGGCGTTTTCGACCTCGACGGCGAGCTCGCCGAAGAAGGGGAGGGACACGGCGGGAACGATCAATCCGACGGTCTGGGTGCTCTTGCCGTGCAGGGCGCGCGCCAGCGAGTTGGGGCGGTATCCCAGGGCCTCGATGGCGTCCGCCACGGAGCGCTTGGTTTTGTCTGACAGGTAGCCGCGGTTGTTGAGGACGCGCGAGACGGTCGTCGGACTGACGCCAGCGAGCTGGGCGACGTCGGCCAGCGTAGGTTCGCGGGAGCTCATGCTCGCTTTCCTTTCGTTGGTACTTCTCCAGTCTAGTCGGTGAGGGCGCGCGTGGCCGCGCATCGGTTCAACGAGGCCGGGGCGGGCTCGATCGGGCGGGGCCGGTCGGCGTCGTGGTGGGGCCGCCTCACGCATAGTTTTTCCCCATTTATGAGGGTGATACATCCCATCTGGCCGCGTCGTGGGATGGAGTTTTCAAATGAGTGCACTACGTCATAGTATGGGCGGTACGGGTCCACGTGTCTCACGATGGACATACCCGCATTCGAAAGGAACGACTATGATTTCCCGCACCGTTGCAATTGGTTCCTCCGTTGGTCTCCATGCGCGTCCCGCTTCCGTCCTCGCCGAGGCCGTTGATGACTCCGGCGTCGAGGTCACCATCGCGTTCGATGGCGAGGAGGCCGACGCCGCGTCGCTCCTCGAGATCATGACCCTGGGCGCCAAGCACGGCGACGTTGTCACCCTGTCCACCGAGGACGATTCCGCGGGCGCGGTGCTCGACTCGCTCGTCGAGCTGCTCTCGCGCGACCTCGACCAGGAGTGAGCTAATGGCGACGCATGACGTCCTGCACGGGATCGGCGTCTCCGCCGGCACCGCTGCTGCGCCCGCCGCGATCGTTCAGCCTGCACCCGGCGTTGACACGTCGGAGCCGGGCAGCGTCGATGCTGCCGCCGACGGCGCGCGTGTCCGCGAGGCGCTCGCAGCTATCTCCTCGCGCCTGAGTGAGCGCGCGGCGAAGGCGCCGGAAGAGACGAAGGCGATCCTGAAGGCCACCGCTCAGCTCGCGGGCGACCGTGGTCTGGCCAAGGCCGTCGACAAGAAGCTCAAGAAGGGCCTCGGTATCACCCAGGCCGTTCACGACGCGGTCGAGGACTACGCGCAGATGCTGCGCAGCCTGGGCGGCTACATGGCGGAGCGCGCGACCGACCTGTATGACGTGCGCGATCGCGCGATCTGCGAGCTGCGTGGACTGCCCGAGCCGGGCGTTCCCGCGTTCGACGGCACGGTCATCCTGGTGGCGCGCGACCTGGCTCCGGCCGAGACCGCGACCCTGAACCCGGAGACCGTCCTCGGTATCATCACCGAGGTCGGCGGCCCCACCTCGCACACGGCGATCCTGGCTGCCCAGCTGGGCATTCCCGCGATCGTCAAGGCCGAGGGGATCATGGACGTCGAGGAGGGCACCGTCCTGGCCCTCGACGGCGGCGTCGGCGAGGTCATCATCGCTCCCACCGAGCACGAGGTCTCCTTGCTGAAGGAGCGCTCACTGCGCCGGGCGCAGGCGTTGGCCGGCTCGACCGGCAAGGGCGCGACCTTCGACGGCTACCCCGTGAAGCTCCTGGCCAACATCGGTACGGTCGACGACGCGCTCAAGGCCTCCAAGGTAGACCTGGAGGGGTCGGGCCTGTTCCGCACCGAGTTCCTGTTCCTGGAACGCGCGGACGCGCCCTCGCTGGAGGAACAGACGGACACCTACACGAAGGTCCTCCAGGCCTTCGGTGACCGTCGCGTCGTCGTGCGCACCCTGGACGCTGGCGCGGACAAGCCGCTGAGCTTCGCAGACCTGGGTGCCGAAGAGAACCCCGCCCTGGGCGTGCGCGGCCTGCGCCTGTGCCAGAGGCGTGAGGATCTCATCGACACGCAGCTGCAGGCCCTCGCGGCCGCCTACAAGGCGACCGGCGCGGAACTGTGGGTGATGGCCCCCATGGTCGCCACCGCCAGCGAAGCCACGTGGTTCGCGGATAAGGCGCGAGGCTACGGCCTGCCCAAGGTCGGCATCATGATCGAGGTGCCCGCGGCCGCCCTGCGCGCCGAGCAGCTCCTGTCGATCGTGGACTTCGCGTCTATCGGCACGAACGACCTGACGCAGTACACGATGGCGGCGGACCGCCTGGACGGCAACCTGGCGCCGCTGCTCAACCCGTGGCAGCCGGCCGTCCTGGAGATGATCCGTCACGCCTGCAACGGCGGCCGCGCGACCGGCAAGCCGATCGGCGTGTGCGGCGAGGCCGGCGGCGACCCGCTGCTGGCCCTGGTCCTCACCGGCCTGGGTGTGGCCTCCCTGTCGATGGCGCCCTCGAAGGTCAACGCGGTTCGTGCGGCCCTGCGCATGCACGACCTGGCGACCTGCCAGCAGATGGCCGCCTTCGCGGTGGATGCTCCCAACGCCAAGGAAGGCCGCGAGAACGTGCTGAAGCTGGTGGCTCCCGCCATGCTGGATCTGCTCTGATCTGAGGCTTCTCGCTGCGAGACACGGGGTGGGCCCGGGAACCATCGGTTCCCGGGCCCACCCCGTTTGCGACGCCGCGTCGCGGCGAGCTCGACGCGCCTAGTCCGTGCGGATCGCATCCGCGGCGCTTGACGCCTGCGCCGCAGTGTCCTTCCGCTTATTCGACCGTCCCGAGAAGAGCGCCGTGATGATCAGGATGACGCCGATCGCGGCGACGGCGCTGATGCCGAGCACCGGCAGGTTGAAGGTCGAGATGTAGGCCTCGGCGATCAGGAACGCTCCGACCATGCACACCAGGACCGCCCAGACGAACGCGCCGACGCGCACGCCCCTGCTGGGCGCCTCGGGCAGGTCGCGGATGTTGGCGGGCCACGCGGGTGCGCTCCACGTCTGAGCCCCTGAAGCCTGAGCCCCGGGCGCGTGAGCGCCCGACGTGCCCGCGGCCCCAGCCGCGCCACCCGAGGCAGCCTGTGCGCCCGGGCCAGCCCCGGCCTCGTCGGCGGGGGGAACGGACTCGCCCGTGGAAGCCGGATCGAAGGCCGTGCGCGCGCCCGCCCCGGTGGAACCGCCCGCCGGGGCAGGCTCGGAG
>CATWCG010000211.1:0-4141 GCA_958349165.1 uncultured Actinomyces sp.
CTCATGAACCAGCTGTTCGGCGCGGCCCTGGGCATGACCCGCAACCGAGCCGACGCGGAAGACCTGGTCCAGGAGACCTACCTCAAGGCCTACCAGAAGTTCCACCAGTACAAGCCCGGCACCAACATCAAAGCCTGGCTCTACCGGATCCTCACCAACACCTACATCACGGGATACCGCAAAGCGCAGCGTTCACCCAAGCGCGCCTCCACCGACACCGTCGAGGACTGGCAGCTAGCCGACGCCGCCTCCCACGCGGAGGTGGGCCTGAAATCCGCCGAAGTCGAAGCCCTCGAGTCACTGCCCTCCACGCAGCTGCGCGAGGCCCTCGATTCGCTCTCGGAGGAACACCGGATGGTTGTCCTCATGGCTGACGTTGAGGGAATGAGCTACAAGGAAATCGCCGAAGAACTAGGAGTTCCCATGGGGACCGTCATGAGCCGACTGAACCGGGCGCGCAAGAACCTGCGCTCCGCGCTGGCCGACGTCGCCGCGGAATACGGGATCGGAGGAACCAAGTGAACACGCGCGTCACCTGCCAGGACGTCCTGGACGCCCTGTACGAACTGATCGACTGCGAGGAGTGCGACCGCCGCAGCGGCCTCATCGACGCCGGGTCCGTGCCCGGCCCCGATGCCCGCGCCCGAGCCCTCATGATCCAACACGTCGCCACCTGCCCGCACTGCGCCGACGCCCTCGACGCCGAACGCCACGTCCGTGCCCTCATGCGCGGCTGCTACGAGTCCGAGCAGGCCTCGGATGCGCTGCGCGCCCGCGTCGTCGCCTCCATCACCAGCGTGTCCGTCGCCTGGCGCTGAACGCGGCCTCGCGCGCGTTCGCTCCCCGCGCTCGCGTCGTCGTCTCTATCATGAGTGTGTCGCTTACGTGGCGCTGAGTGTGGTCTCGTGCGTTCGCTCCCCGCGCTCGCGCCGCCGAGGCCGGGGACGCCTCCCGTTTTCGGTGACCTTCGTCGCCGCGGTGGCGTTGTGCCTTGGTGGTTTGGGTCAATGTGTGCAAAAATGCTTCAGTCTAGACAACAAACCCAAGGAGAATGACATGTCGAAGCGGGGTCGTAAGCGTCGCGATCGTCGTAAGAACGGCGCGAACCACGGCAAGCGTCCTAACGCCTGAGCCGATTTCGTTGCGCGCCCGGACCGAGCGGTCCGGGCGCGTCTTGTATCTGCCGGTGGCAGCAACCAGTCGCAACCGTGGGGTTATAGGACACTACGTGTTGCTGGAGGGGTGACTTTTCGGCGTGTCGGTGCGGGAAAGTCGGTGTTTTAGTTGGTTGGAACCAACTATGAGGATGGACAAAACGTGTTGGTTTCGTGGCGACTTTTCGGCTTGCTGGTTCGGGAAAGTCGGTGTTGAAGACGGTTGTTTCATCGTGGGGGCATGAATACCCCCCACATGCCCGGCGGGCCGACTGACGGGGGCGCCCGGCGGGCGGGCCTAGCAACGGCCGAAATAACAACGCGAGGGCCGCTGCACCCGTTACGGGGCGCGACACCCGTTACGGGGCGCGACACCCGTTACGAGGCACTGCACCCGTTACGAGGCGCTGCACCCGAACAGAAGGGGTGTAATGCCTACGGATCGGGTGCAGCGCACCCAATCACAAGAACAAACGCGGAATCTGCGAGACGACCGCCGACACACACAAGGCGGGTTAACGGGCTAATACGAGCGCGGGCAGCCCCGCCCAGACACGCAATACCGGGTTTACGTGCGACATAGCCGGTCAGCGCACGCAATAGCGGGTTCGCGCTCACATCTCAAGGGCGAACGTGCAAGCGACGCACAAGTCCAGGCGCCGTCGTGGCCACAACGCAGACCACCTCAGCCACAACACCCGGGACAGCTCATAGCTCACCCCATTGTCAACGTCTTTCGCCGAGATGGTCTGCGATGCTGGCGCCACGCCAGCTCGAACCGCGACCTCACCGCCAGCAAACGGGGGGAATTGCACCATTAGAGGTGCGACACGCCGGCGACACGCCGAAGGGAGGCTCCTAATGCTGCAAAACCCCCACCATGACCCCTGGTGTCCTGCTCCCTAACCAGCGCAGGCCTGCCAATTGGGACGCTGATAAACGTCGGATGGGCGTCACCGATGGGATGACGAAGGACGTCACGGGCGACCAGTTCCGCGACGACGCTTGGCGTCGCCGCCCACTGGCACCGCCGCCCAGTAGCTCTGAACGGAACAGCAAACGCAACAAAGCGTCCGCAACGAGGAGAACCCCTCTCCTGAGTCGTATCCTGGTATGTGCTGGCGCGCCGGTGCGTCCCGGGCGCAGACACTGATTTGTCGAGACGAAAGAGGCCGTCATGTCCCTCCAGATGCGCGTTGTTCACTTCTGTATGGGGCTTGTGCCTCCGTTGCTACAGAGCGAGACAGCAACTGAGCAGATGGCGCTCCACGCCCCACAGCCCGCCCCGATGCCTGCACGCATGCGAGGACGTTTCACGGCGACGTGCGACAAAGGCATAACCCGCGTGTTCCCGAAGCGGGGCCAGCGCGCGGGCGGCGCGCTCATCTATCTGCACGGCGGAGCCTACGTGTACCCGATGGTTGCCGGGCAGTGGGGCGTCGTCGAGGGCCTCATCGACAGAACCGGCTTGCCCGTCATCATCCCTGACTACCCGATTGCTCCCGCGCACACCGCGACCGACGCATTCGACGTCGTCCAGCCCATCATCGACGAGGCCCAGGCTGAGTTCGGCCGCGTCATCCTCTTTGGAGACTCGGCGGGAGGCGGACTGGCCCTCTCCCTCGCGATGCAGCGACGCGACGCGGGTGAGCGGCAGGTGGACGGCCTCGTCCTGTACGCCCCGTGGGTGGACGTGACGATGACGAATCCGCGCATTGAGGAGGTGCAGCGCCGCGACCGGGTTCTGCGCGTGCCTGGGCTGGCGTGGGCGGGCCGCGCGTGGGCCGCAGACCTGGATCCGACTGATCCGCGCGTCAGCCCCCTGTACGGTGACCCGGCGGGCCTGCCGCCGATGCGTATTTTCCAGGGGGACGCGGACATTGTTCGCCCCGACGTGATCGAGTTCGCCCGCAAGGCCGCTCGCGCTGGCGTGGACGTGCGCCTGCGCGTGGAGCCGGGCGGTTTCCACGTGTATGTCCTGGGCGTTCCCACCATTCCCGAGGCCCGAGCCGCCCTCGACCACAGCGCTCGCTTCATCTCGGGGATCCTCACCCAGGCGTGACCAGAGTGTTTCACGCGGCGTTTCACGGTCTCGTCGATGAGGGACGAGGTCTGCGCGGGGGAAAGTGCGCCAACACGCCCGGGCGGTCCAGCCGACGATGACAGTGTGACAACCGAAGGAGGGACGAGGCCTGCGCGGGGCAGCGCCCGCCAGCGCGGGGCAGCGTGGGGCAACCCGCATCAGCTCGCGGGGCAGCGCCCGCCAGCGCGCCCGGGCGGTCCAGCCGACGATGACAGTGTGACAACCGCAGGAGGGACGAGGCCTGCGCGGGGCAGCGCCCGCCAGCGCGGGGCAGCGCGGGGCAACCCGCATCAGCTCGCGGGGCAGCGCCCGCCAGCGCGCCCGGGCGGTCGAGCCGACGATGACTCCGCGACAACCGCAGGAGGAAGGTCCACCAGCGCGGGGCAGCGCACGTTAGGACAGTCGCACGTCCTCCAGGACCATGCTGTGCATGTACACGTCGATGGTGAGGGAAGTCTTGTCTGGGTTGAGGACGCACGCCTGGTAGAGCGGCTGCATGATTCCTGACAGCCGGGAAATGTCTCGGCTTTGCGTCCTGATGGAGAAGGTGTGGCGGGTGCCGTCCTCGAAACGCATGTGGAAGTGATTGTTGAAACTGGTGTCGTTGCGCGGAATCCGGTAACTGCTCACGATGTCTTGGTCATAACTGCAGGAGGTGACCGTGCGCGTCTGCGACCCATCGAACAGGTCCCAGGCGGCGGGAACCAGGTAAAAGAAAGTGGGCGCCGCGATCATGAGGACGCCGATCGTGGACCAGCCCATGGAGTCCCGTTTTTTACTGTAGGCGCGGCGGTCGCCGGATTGTTTCGCGGCGCGCAGGTCTCCCAGGGACGAGACGATCGCGACGATCCCGCCGACCACGATGACGAGCCCGACACAGCACAGGAGGATGATGCTTGTGAGC